>NZ_DALZCD010000297.1:0-5168 GCF_031978025.1 Erwinia sp. | reverse complement strand
CCAGCAAAAAGCCGGTGGCAATAAAAGCCCCCGCAATGAAGCCAAGGATCAGCAGAGTAGGGACAGAGGAACGGCTTTTGGCGAAACCGGCCTGAATAGCGACCGCCGCAATTTCTTTAGGTGAATACAAGGACATAGTGGCTCTGATTCTGGTGTAGTGAAAGAATGGCCGAATCCGTCGCGTTATACGCGCGCATCCAGCGCTGAGAAGGGTTCGGCATACAAAACGGGGCAAGTTTTGCACGGGAATTTAACAAAAACAAGCGCAATTAGATGCACTATTAACGCTCTGTTTACACGATAGAATTGGCCGCGCTGTGATTGCAGCGGGAACGTTGTCGGATTGCGTTCAGAACACCATTTCCTCGCTGCCATAACGCCAATAAAGGCGATTTATGCTATGGAAATCCGTGACCGCTGCTGACTTTCCCTTCTCGTTGACCGCTTTTTCAGCGATTAAACGCAGATTGTGATTTTGCCGTTGACACTCACAGCCTCGTTTCATATTATGCCCGCCGTCAAGACGACAAAGGTTTTTCGGCTCGGGGGTATAGCTCAGCTGGGAGAGCGCTTGCATGGCATGCAAGAGGTCAGCGGTTCGATCCCGCTTATCTCCACCAATCACTTCTCTCGTTTTCTTCTGCTTTTGGCCTCGTTCGCGTAGCCGCTTCCCTTATTAAAATCCTTACCCGTTTACCATTCTGCTCAACTGCTCAACTGCTCAACTGCTCAACTGCTCAACTGCTCAACTGCTCAACTGCTCGTCCCTTTTTAGGATCTTGTCCTTAGCCGATTTTACCTGATGTCGACAGAATGGCCTTCAGAACAGGGTGCCTTAATGGCGAAGCAGGGTAAAAAACGGCGCGCAACAACACCGCGTGAAAAACATCACGGTTCTGCTTTGCCTGTAAGACAGCACGCTGTGGCGCGATTTTATGGAAGCGGGGGACAGTGAAACGGCCCGTTTATTTTTGGGGGGGCGAGCTGCCGCCCGCACCGGCAAGCGGCAAAAAAGAGAGTAGGGCGATTAGCCGGACCGGGCGTTAAACTCGCCGCTTTCTACCAGAAAATCGATTAGCGCCGTCAGCCTTTGCAAATCGCTGAAGGCAATATTGTGGAACAGGGCAATACGTAGCTGGTTGCGTCCGAGCGCACGGTAGCCCTCAATGCCGTGCACCAGTCCTTGTTCATCCAGATAGCGGGTCAGCCTGTCTGCGTCGATGTCGGCTGCCATATCGATGGCGGCTACCGTGGTCGAACGCGCTTTAGCATCAGTAACGAAGGCGGAAAGCCACGGCCTCTCCTGCGCCCACTGATAAACCCAGGTCGCTTTCTCTGCGGCCTGCCGTTGTACTTCGGCAAAACCCAGCGCGTTCATGCGTTCAGCCTGACGGGCAAACAGGAACAGCGTCGCCACTGCCGGCGTATTGTAGGTTTGCTGCTGTTCGCTGTTGCTCAGAGCCAGCCGCCAGTCGGCAAATACCGGAATATAGCGATCCTGCGTGGCGATCTCTTCGATGCGCGCTTTTGCCCGAGGCGACAGGATAGCGACAAACAGCCCGCCTTCACTGGCAAAAACCTTCTGCGGCGAAAAAAAGAATACGTCTACACGCGACAGATCGCAGGCTATTTGTCCGGCGCCGCTGGTGGCGTCTACGGCCAGCAGGCAGTCTTCGCCGACTTCCGGCAGGTACGTATTCATCACGCCGGTCGAGGTTTCATTTAGCGTACAGGCCACTACGTCGACATCCTCCGTTAAAAAACGGTCGTTAGGCTGGCCGTAATCCACTTCTACTTTCTCTGCCTGAATCCACGGGATACGGTCCGAAGCCTTAAACCATTTAGAGGAGAACTCGCCGCAAACATGGTGCGCGATACGTTTTCTCACCAGGCCAAGCCCGATCATATCAAACAGGATGGTCGCGCCGCCGTTGCCAAGTACGATGCTGTACCCGTCCGGCACCGCTAAATACGCTTTCAGCGCCTGCTGGATTTGCCGACAGAGCGCGCGCACCGGCTCTTTACGGTGGCTGGTACCTAATAAATGCGGCCCCTCTTCCTGCAGATGCGCTAAATCCTCCAGGCGGATAAGTGAGGGGCCACAGCCAAAGCGTGGATCGGAGGGAATCAAATCTTCCGGAAGGGATAGCACCACATGTTTCTCCTGAGAACGCCGCAATGGCGGCACGAGTGAAAAATAAATATAACCGCGTTTATAAAGTGCGCGCTATTGATTTCACAGGAAAAACGATGAGCGAGGTAAAAGCGGAGACGGTTATCTCCGCTGAGGCAAGTTAAAGCGTAGAGGCAAAGGCCAGCATTTTTTCAGCCAGCTTCTGCGGCGTCTGTAGCGGCATTAAATGGCCCGCGCCGGCAATGACCTCCAACCGACCGGCAGGCAGATGGGAAAGCGTCATCTTCTGCTGATCTTCCGGAGAAGGCACCTGATCGTCAGCCGAACCGGCAATCAACAGCGCCGGGCAATTCACCGTGCCAATACGTTCAGACCAGTCTTCGCGACTGCCCGCTTCCGGCCAGGCATGCCAGGCGGAGAGGTTGGCACGTCTGGCGTCGCGGATAGCAATTTCACGCACTACATCGGGCAGGCGCTCACCGGCTGCCGCATCCACAAACTGTTCCGCTTCCTCCCGGCTGCCGCCGTACTGACTCTGGCTGCGTCGATCTTCCTCGCTCATCGGCTGTGGGCCGGGTGGGGACGGCGCCACCAGAATCAGCCCTTTCAGGTAGCCCGGTTGGCGCGCCGCCAGTGCTAAGGCGACTTTTCCGGTCATGGAGTGGCCGACCAGAATACAGTTAGTCAGCTGCAAAGCGCGGATACTCTCATCAAACTGCGCGACCATTGAGGCCACGTCATAGCCGGGAGCCATAGCTGCGGCGCCAAAACCTGGCGTATCCAGCGTGACGCAGCGGTTGTGCTCGTCCAGCCAGCTAATAGTCGGGTGCCAGGTATGTCCGGAGCCGCCTAAATAGTGCAGCAGGACAAAAACCGGCGCATCATTCGTCTTGCCGTGCAGAGAACAGGGCAACATAAGCCCTCCTAACGTAGTTGATCTTTGACATCGCCGAGCCGGGCAATCGCCTGCTCGTCATAACCGCGCTCACGCAGTGGTGCGTTCACCTCTGCCTCTAAATCCGGCACGTAGCCCACCAAAAACTCGCCTGGCGCACTAAAGGTGACTTTACCGAGTGCGGCGGGCAACAGCAGCGTTTCGGCGCGCCCCAGCGTCCAGCTTTCCCCTGCCGCTTCAATTTGCAGCGGTTTACCCAGGTTGGAAATAATCCGCGCGCGCGTAAAGCTATAGTCACAGGCAGCGGAAACACGCCAGCGTTCCAGCGCAAAATAAGGGCCGGCGCAGCAAAACAGACGTGTTACCTGCTGGTTTTCCACCAGCGTCAACCCCTGGTGCGGCTGCGTGGTCAGCTCCGGACGCAATTCTGCCAACAGCGCATCGATATTCTTTTCCTGTTCCTGACGGGGGATTTTGCTGCCATCCTCCATGCGCCACGGCATTGCGTGCTGCTGGATATTGGATGTCTGCTCAATTTCATAAATCAGCGTATCTGGCCCGAAAGAATGCAGCATGCCACCCGGCACGTAAAAGGTATCACCGGTTTTAACCGGATGACGCACCATCACCTCGTCATATTCTCCCGCCAGCAGTGCCGCACGCAGGTGCTGCTGACTGACGCCAGGCTTGATGCCAGCCAGACAGGTAGCGCCGGGCGCGGCCCATAAGATATGCCAGGCCTCACTTTTGCCGTTAGGTTGCTGTTCAAGATGCTGCGCTGCCTCATCATTGGCGTGCAGATGTACGGGCAGCATTCCGGTACCGTCGATAAATTTGCTGAGCAGCGGGAAATGCGGACCGCGCCAGCCAGGTGCTACCAGCTCGTCAGGGTAACGTTCGGTCAGTTCGTGCAGGCTCATGCCTTCATAGTCGCCGTTTTTAACGCTGGCGCGCATGCCTTCCACGTCACTGATTTCCCAGGTTTCCGCTATGCGTCCGTCAGGCAGGTCGGCTTTGGCGAGGCGAGTTTTAATCAGCTCGCCGCCGAAAATATGGGTGGCAATCGGCAGCGTCAGCCGTAAGGGATAGGCTTTCATTTTCGCTCCTTACAATAGCCTCCGCTCTCTGTCCGCCAGGCATGACAAAGCCGTCCGGGAAGGAAAGCGGGGGGAGAAAACAGGCGAGAAGGCGGTGAGGCCGCAGCCCCACCGCCAGACTGTCAGATGACGGCCACGCCGCCGGTGACGGCAATGGTCGCGCCAGAGATATAGCTGGCTTCATCGCTGGCCAGCATCACATAGGCGGGCGCCAGCTCGGCAGGCTGTCCGGCACGCTGCAACGGCACTTCACTGCCGAAGTTTTTAACCTGTTCGGTCGGCATCGTGGCCGGGATCAGCGGCGTCCAGATTGGGCCTGGCGCCACGGCATTGGAACGAATGCCTTTGTCTGCCAGCAGCGCGGCCAGGCTACCGGAAAAGTTTATGATAGCCGCTTTAGTCGCAGAATAGGCGATCAGTTTTGGCTTAGGCTGATCGGCATTAACCGAAGCGGTATTGATAATCGATCCGCCCGCCGGCATATGCGGCACCGCTGCTTTACAGATGCGGAACATGGCGTAGATATTGGTTTTCATGGTGCGGTCGAACTCGTCATCGCTGATTTCATCCAGTGACTCGCGGGTCATCTGGAAAGCGGCATTGTTGACCACGATATTGATTTCGCCGAAAGCTTCCACCGCTTTGCTGACGATAGCCTTGCAATGTTCCGCTTCGGTCACATCACCTGCTACCAGCACCGCTTTCTGGCCTGCTTCTTCAATCAGGCGGGCGGTTTCTTTCGCATCTTCGTGCTCATCCAGATAGGAAATCAGCACGTCCGCGCCTTCGCGAGCATAGGCAATAGCCACGGCGCGGCCGATTCCGGAGTCACCGCCGGTAATAAGGGCTTTTTTGCCTTTCAGACGGCCGGAACCCTTGTAGCTGGCTTCGCCATGATCGGGAACGGGCTGCATTTCATTGGTCGCTCCCGGCCACGGTTGCTGTTGTTCTGGGAGTGGAGGTTGGGGGCGATTTGTCGTCGACATGGGCTCTCCTCTTCAACCAGCAAGAATGCCGGTAGGTAATGGGTTATGCTGCTGCG
>NZ_DALZCD010000296.1:0-5169 GCF_031978025.1 Erwinia sp. | reverse complement strand
GGGCGGCGTGACCTGGGCAATGTACGGCAATCCGGCACTGGGCGGCGTAATGATGCTGGCGATGGTGCTGAATCTGCTGCTGGCAGCGCTGATGGGCGTCCTCATCCCGCTGATTATGACCAAACTAAAACGCGATCCCGCCGTTGGCTCCAGCGTATTGATCACCGCGCTGACCGATACCGGCGGCTTTTTCATTTTCTTAGGCCTGGCGACGATTTTTTTGCTGCATAAGTAACTCTGTTGTGTATTTAACATGCGCTTGCCGGGGAGCGTAAAGATAGCGATGAGCGGCTACGTCATCGCTATCGAACAGAAGCCCTTCCACACGCCGCAGACGACTTTTCAGCGGGAATGGTTTTCGGCACACATCGCGCCCGCGTAGAACAGTCTGAACGGGCTTAGAGGGTAACCTGGCTTGCACAGCCCGGGGTTTCGCTTCAGGTAACTTCGCTATCCTATGTTAAAAAGCCCTGCCGCGCAGCACCCTGCCCCGGACGTGCTCTCTCCCCCGCCTGGCTTTATCACCTTTTAGTTTGGGTCTGGTCTGTATCATGGTCTACAACTTACCGATGGTTGTTTGTTCATCAACTCAACGCTAACGACAGTTGCATCAATACCGGTATGTCGTTTTACCCACTCTTATCAACTGACAAACAGGTGCTTTGTGGATCACTCCATGGCTTTACCCATTACGGTGGCTGGTGCTACAGGGGATTTAGGTTCTCGCGTGGTTCGGGCCCTGACAGCGCGCGGCGCCCATGTGATAGCGTTAGTTCGACCAGACACTGAACCAGCCCGGTTAACGGGCCTGCACAACAGCAGCATTACGATCAAGACCGTTTCACTGGATGACGCCCCTAACCTGTGCGCGGCCGTCGCCGGTTCAGGTTGCGTGGTGTCCACGCTCAATGGCCTGGAAGAGGTCATTATTGAGCAACAGGGTAGACTGTTGGAGGCCACGATAGCGGCCGGGGTGCCCAGGTTCATCCCATCAGATTATTCGCTCGACTACACCCGTACCCGCCCCGGCGACAATCGCAACATGGATCTGCGCCGACGATTTGCCGCCAGGCTTGAGACGGTCGACATCAACGTAACCTCCATTCTCAACGGCGGATTTCTGGAGCTGTTGGAAGGCGATGCCCCTTTGGTGGTGCCGGGACGCCGGGTACTGCATTTTGGCGATGCACAGCAGCCACTTGACTTCACGGCCAAAGACGACGTGGCCGCATTTACCGCTGATGCCGCACTCGATCCTCACTCCCCTCGTTTTCTGCGCATTGCAGGTAACAGTCTGTCACCTGCACAAATCGCTCATATGCTGACGGAGCTGACCAGCCAGCCTTACCGAACCCTGCGCCCCGGAAATATCGGGACATTATCTGCGCTTATCGGTATAGCCCGCCTGTTAACGCCGGCAACCGGCAACCCTTTTCCCGCCTGGCAAGGCATGCAATACCTGCGGGATATGATGAGTGGCCGCGGCAAGCTGCTTAACCTGGATAACGAGCGCTATGGCCCACGAAAATGGGCTTCCGTCCGTGACACCCTGGCCCATACCTATGCACAAGGAATCAAATGATGACCCACCCTGTCGAGTCCTTTCCCATTCATATTCCCCAGTCACAACTTGACGATCTGATGCAACGCCTGGCGCAGACCCGTTGGCCAGACCCGGAAACCGTCGACGATAACAGCCAGGGGCCGCAGCTTGCGCGTATTCGCGCGCTGGCAGAGCACTGGCAACAAGCGTATGACTGGCGCGCCACTGAAGCCCAACTCAACCAGTGGAACAGCAGCCGAACCGAGATCGATGGCCTCGGTATTCATTTTTTGCATATTCGCTCACCCCATCCCGACGCCCTTCCTTTGCTGATGACCCATGGTTGGCCCGGCTCTGTTCTTGAATTCAGAGACATGATCGGCCCCCTTACCGACCCTACAGCCTATGGGGGGCAAGCCTGCGATGCGTTCCATTTGGTTATCCCTGCGCTACCGGGTTTTGGGTTCAGTGATAAACCCCGATCTTCCGGATGGGGCGTGGGGAAAACTGCCCACGCCTGGGTGCAGCTTATGGAGCGTTTGGGATATGGCGAGCGCTGGGCCGCCCAGGGGGGTGACTGGGGAGCGGCAGTGACTACTGCTCTTGGACACATGTGTCCGCCTGGCCTGATCGGCATTCATCTGAACATGGTGATGTACCGGCCGACTCAGGATGAAATCGCCCAGGCCACCCCGGAAGAGCAGCGCATGCTGGCTGATGCGCAACGTTACGAGCAGGAGCTTTCGGGCTATATGAAGGTGCAAAGCACCCGGCCGCAGTCAATAGGCTTTGCCCTGGCGGATTCCCCCGTTGGCCTGGCAGCCTGGATCTACGCGCTGTTTCAGGATGCCTCTGATAGCGGCGGCGAGCCTGAACGAGCGATCGACATCAACGCCCTGATCGATGACATCATGCTGTACTGGCTGCCTGGTGCCGGCCCAAGTTCGGTCCGCTTCTATTGGGAAGGGAGACAGGAAATGCAAAAGCAAAGTCCCGCCTCCGCCGTACCGACCCCGGCAGGCGTGAGCATGTTTCCCGGCGAGCTGCTTCGCCTCTCACGCCGCTGGGCGCAGGCGCGTTTCGAAGATCTGCGGTTCTTTGCGGAAGCCGGGAACGGTGGCCACTTCGCCGCCATGGAAAACCCGACAGTTCTCACCGACCATGTGCGTGAGACCTTCCGTTTACTGCGCTAGCACCCTGACACGGCGTGTTTAAGCGGTTGAACCCCTAATGGTTTGGCAATGGATCAGATTCAGGGCCCCCGACAGTTCACCCTGTCGGGGGCCCTGAACCGTTTTTGCTGGCGGCGGGCTCGCCGTGTCTTCAATACCGGTATCTTACCTGTGCACGCGTTCAAAAAGCATGGCGTCGATCGCCTGGCAGCCACCGTCTGCCGTAGCGATAGCCAGGCCGTAGTTTTATATTCCTGATGGAAAACCGGCTTACCCGTCAGCATCCTCTTGAGCCATCTGGACAAACCGGGATAACGGCGAGTCCTGTGGCGCACATCGATATACCAATGTGAGAGGAACCGTGAAGCCGGATTGAGCATCAAGCTCCCGGTATTTCACACTTTCCTGATGCAGTGAGCTTAAGGTCTCAGGCACGATAGTCATCCCTTTGCCCGCAGCGACCAGAGTGATTGCAGAAAGTAATCTTGGTACATCGGCTGCAATGCGCGGCGTAAACCCTGCCTCCAGAAAGGCGGCAAAAAGCCGCTCCTGGGTGCCTGGGCCATCAGCCTGCCGATAAAGGATAAGGCCTTCAGCTTTCAAAGCCGACAAGGCAATGGGACCGGTGTCCTGCGCCAGAGGATGTCCGCTCGGCAAGGCGACAACCATGGGTTCTTCACACAGTACAACCGATTTCAGCATGGGGTATCGCTGAGTTGTTGATCTTACGAACACGGCGTCCAGGTAAGCTAATAAGCACTGTCGATACCACGTCGGCTTAACCCAGCTGAACATGGTATCGACTTCCCCTTGTTGATGCCTGTCTCGGGCACCATGACCAATACTATTAACGACGTAGAAATCTTCGCAATGTTAAGGGTATTTATTAAAAATCAAAAACTTATGGGAATAGCCTACTCCCACTCGATCGTCGCTGGCGGCTTACCGGAGATATCGTAAACCACGCGGGAAATGCCGTCGATTTCGTTAATGATTCGGTTAGACACGCGGCCCAGGAACTCATAAGGCAGATGCGCCCAGTGCGCGGTCATAAAGTCGATAGTTTCTACCGCACGCAGCGAAACCACCCAGTCGTATTTACGGCCGTCACCCATCACGCCTACAGAACGCACCGGCAGGAATACGGTGAACGCCTGGCTGACCTTGTTATACAAATCAGCCTTGTGCAGCTCTTCGATAAAGATCGCATCGGCGCGACGCAGCAAATCGCAATACTCTTTTTTCACTTCGCCCAGCACGCGCACGCCCAGACCCGGCCCAGGGAACGGATGACGGTAAAGCATGTTGTACGGCAGGCCAAGCTCCAGACCAATTTTACGCACTTCATCTTTGAACAGCTCACGCAGCGGCTCAACCAGGCCCATCTTCATCTCTTTCGGCAGGCCGCCCACGTTGTGGTGAGACTTGATCACGTGCGCTTTACCGGTGGCAGAAGCGGCGGACTCAATCACGTCCGGATAGATAGTGCCCTGCGCCAGCCACTTCACGTCCTGCAGCTTCAGCGCCTCTTCGTCGAACACTTCTACGAAAACGCGGCCGATGATTTTGCGCTTTGCTTCCGGCTCATCCGTTCCGGCCAGCGCGTCGAGGAAGCGTTTTTCCCCTTCAACGTGGACAATATTCAGGCCAAAGTGATCGCCGAACATCTCCAGTACCTGCTCCGCTTCGTTCAGGCGCAGCAGGCCGTTGTCTACGAATACACAGGTCAGACGATCGCCGATAGCGCGGTGAAGCAGCATGGCGGTCACCGAGGAATCCACGCCGCCGGACAGGCCCAGGATCACCTTATCGTTGCCAACCTGCGCGCGCAGACGCTCAACGGCGTCTTCAATGATTTTCGCTGGCGTCCACAGTGCTTCACACTGGCAGATATCCAGCACAAAACGCTCCAGCATACGCTGGCCCTGACGGGTGTGCGTCACTTCCGGGTGGAACTGCACGCCATACAGGCGCTTCTCTTCGTTAGCCATGATGGCGAACGGGCAGCTTTCGGTGCTGGCAACGGTGACAAAGTCGGAGGGAATAGCGGTCACTTTGTCGCCGTGGCTCATCCAGACGTCCAGCAGCGGCTTGCCGTCAGCGCTCAGGGAGTCTTCAATGCCGCGAGTCAGCGCGCTTTCCACCCCAACTTCTACCTGTGCATAGCCGAATTCCCGCTCGCTGGAACCTTCTACCTTGCCACCAAGCTGCAGCGCCATAGTCTGCATACCGTAGCAGACGCCGAATACCGGCACGCCCGCGTTGAAGACGTATTCCGGCGCGCGTGGGCTGTTGTGTTCGGTAGTGCTTTCCGGGCCGCCGGAAAGGATAATGCCGCTTGGATTAAACTGGCGGATCTGCTCTTCGGTGACGTCCCATGCCCAAAGTTCACAGTAAACGCCCAGCTCGCGCACGCGGCGTGCAACCAGCTGCGTATACTGCGAGCCGAAATCA
>NZ_DALZCD010000295.1:0-5182 GCF_031978025.1 Erwinia sp. | reverse complement strand
ACCGTATAAAGGAGAAAATCGTGTTGAAAAGTTTGGTTCTGGGGCGGCTCAGTCTCCCAATGACATTCTGGGGATGAGGCTTCTGTGGTGGGCTGTTTATCGGCCTTGCAGGTATGGCAGGGATCCGGGCCGGATACGTCGCTTTTGTACCGCTGCTCTACGTATTGAAAGTCATTCTCTTCAGTGCCGTCCTTTCCGGCCTGACATTTATTTTGCGCAAGAAGATCACTTTTTTAGGCACTATTGCATTTTTTATTGCTCTGATACAGGTGGTTATGTGCAGCGTGATGGCGGTAGGGCTCTTTCCTATGCTTTACAGGTGAATGCAGGGTGAAAAGAGGGCCACTGGCCAATCGGGACGCTTCGTTTACAGACAAATGCTTGCGTGTTGACCCGCATGCTGCTTCAAACAGACCAGCGGAACAGGGCTGGCCGCGGCAACGTTCAGGAGGGCACCTCGGCCCTTAACTGTAAAAATAATCAGCCAGGCCGGTCTCTGGTTCACCCCGAGCCTGTGGCAAGGCCTGCTGTTCATTCATCGTGTTTCGTTGGGTATTTTTAGCAATGCCCACTGGGTGTGTATGACGTTGTTGCCGCATCAATGACGGCTGCATAAGTCACCGTGCTGTAGACGCCCCCTAAAACAGGCTTAAATCTGTTTCGAACAACAGGCCTGCCCGTCAGAAAGCTCGCCCTGAATGACCGACCAATGGTAGGGTGACCTTTTGCCGCTAACAGGAGAAAGGCCCATGATTGTAAGGACCTGGCACGGTTGTGTTCCCCTTAAATACGCAGAAGGTTTTGCTCAACATCTTCAAAAGACAGGCGTTGACCATTCAAAGAGCATCGCGGGAAACCGGGGCGCAGTAGTCCGACGGGAAACCCAAAACGGTTGGGAACATTTTTTTCTGGCTACTTACTGGGACGATCTACAGGCGGTAAAGGCATTTGCCGGAGAAGACTATCACGTAGCGGTCACTTACCCGGACGACGAAGCCTTCGAGCTACTTTCCGATCCCTACGTTTTTCAACATGTTGTGCAGACCGTTTCGCCGCTATAGCCTGATGCCCATCAATACACGTGAGCTTTCCGGATCCCGCTTTTGGTTTACGCTGAAGCGCGACAGTTCGCCTTTGGCTGCCTGGCAGGATAAGGCCGGGCGGGTAAAACGGCAGGGCGACTATAAGCGATGCCGCCCGATCCGGGAAGCTTGTCGCCGGCCGCTCCTTTGGCACACGGCTCTTTTCCCTTATTCAGTCTTAAGCGCATTCAACCGCGGCGGTACTCACGCCATCTCGTCTGTGGCAAAGCCATCATCGACTTCCTGCCTGGCGGCATTGTTCTCCACCAGCGGCGGCGCGCATCAGGCTGGGAAAAAAATCCCCCTTTTCTGGGGGGGAAGCCAGCAAATTATCAATAATACTCTAGGCTTAACAGAAATAGCGTTAGCTCTCATGAGCATAACCGTCGTCGCCCGGACGAAAAAAGGGCGAGCGGGCCATGACGGTCTCTTATTTATTCACTCGTTATGACGGGAAAACCAGTGACGGCAACTATAACCAACGCGAAAGAATCACTGAGTCAGGAAAGCGAACTGCGGGCGCTGCGCGACGCGCTGCATCAGCGTCTTGACCAGCTCCTGCCCGCGGGTGGCGAACGCGACCGGGTCGGCGCGGCGATGCGTGAAGGTGCGCTGGCACCGGGCAAGCGTATTCGACCTTTACTGCTGCTGCTGGCGGCATACGATCTGGGCTGCGACAAAAATCATCCGGGGCTGCTCGATCTCGCCTGTGCGGTAGAGATGGTGCATGCCGCTTCGCTGATGCTGGATGATATTCCCTGTATGGATAATGCGGCACTGCGGCGCGGAAGGCCCACCATTCATCGCCAGTTTGGTCAGGACGTGGCGATCCTCGCGGCGGTGGCGCTGCTCAGCAACGCTTTTGGCGTGGTGGCGGCTGCCGAAGGGTTGTCGGATGCCTGCCGTACCCAGGCGGTAGCGGAGCTTTCTGCTGCCGTGGGCTTACAGGGGCTGGTTCAGGGACAGTTTCGCGACCTTAACGAAGGTGCCACGGCGCGCAGCGAAGAAGCGATAGCCGACACCAACGATCTGAAAACCAGCATGCTATTCAGCGCGACGCTGCAAATCGCGGCGCTGGCGGCAGAAGCTACGCCGGACGTGCGTCAAAAGCTGGGCTGCTTTGCCCGGGATTTGGGGCAAGCTTTTCAACTCCTCGACGATCTGGCGGACGGCTGTAGCGGCACGGGTAAAGATATCAATAAAGACGCCGGGAAATCGACGCTGGTGGCGCTGCTGGGGGCCGAGGCGGTGCGCTCACGCCTGCATGAGCATCTCAATAGTGCCGATCAGCACCTCTCCGTCTGCCAGCACGGCCTGGCGACGCGGCGTTTTATGCATAGCTGGTTTAGCCAGCAGCTGGCGACCTTTAGTTAAGTGTTCACAAACGGAGCGTGAATGAAGGACGCGAACCTTATACAGCGTAAAAATGACCACCTTGATATCGTCCTTAATCCGGCTGCCGACGCCCGCAAAAGCCGCACTGGATTTGAACACTGGCACTTTGAACACTGCGCGCTGCCCGAACTGGATCTGGACAGCATCGATCTTGGCACCACGCTGTTCGGCCGTCAGCTACAGGCACCGTTGCTGATTAGCTCAATGACCGGCGGGGCCGCTCGCGCTCGCGACATCAATCTTAATCTGGCTCGTACGGCGCAGACGCTGGGGCTGGCTATGGGCGTTGGCTCACAGCGCGTGGCGCTGGAAAGCGACGTCAGCTTTGGCCTGACCAGCGAACTGCGCGCCATCGCGCCGGATATCCCGCTGTTGGCAAATCTCGGCGCAGCGCAAATTCACGGCCAGCGCGGCCTGGATTACGCCCGCCGCGCGGTGGATATGATCCAGGCAGATGCGCTAATCGTTCACCTTAATCCGCTGCAGGAAGCGTTGCAGGAAGGCGGCGACCGCGACTGGCGCGGCGTGCTGGCGGCGATCGCGCTGCTGGTGAAGCAGCTTGATGTGCCGATAGTGGTGAAAGAAGTCGGCGCAGGGATCTCACCTGCCGTGGCGCAACGCCTGAACGAAGTGGGCGTCTCAATGATTGATGTGGCGGGCGCGGGCGGCACCAGCTGGGCGGCCGTTGAAGCGGAAAGGGCATCGCGTCCTGAACTGCGCGCCATGGCGATGGCGTTTGCCGACTGGGGTATCCCAACGGCCGACGCGCTACACCATATTCACGCTGCGTTGCCGACTCTGCCACTTATCGCCTCCGGCGGCATTGCTAACGGCATCGATGCCGCGAAAGCGGTGGCGCTGGGCGCCGATCTGGTGGGGCAGGCGGCCGCGGTGCTGGCTAGCGCCAGTGCCTCTTACGAGGCGACCGTGACGCACTTTCAGACCGTTATCGCCCAGCTCAGGATTGCCTGCTTTTGTACCGGCAGTGCCAGCCTGGCGGACCTGCGCCAGGCAAAGCTATCCCGCAACAGGAGCGAAGCATGAGTCATTACGCCGTGGTTGCGCCGCCGCTGTACAGCCACTGGCAGGCTCTACAGGCGCTGGCGCAGGCGCTGATTGACCGGGGCCATCAGATTACGTTTATTCATCAGGCCGAGGCGGGCGCGCTGCTCAGCGATCCGCGTATCGCTTTTGAGGCTGTCGGTCAGGATTCCCATCCACCCGGCAGCCTGGCCCGTACGCTCAGGCTGGCCGCTTCACCTGCGGGCGTGTCGCTGTTCGCGCTGATTAAAGATATGTCCCGTGCTACGGATATGCTGTGTCGCGAACTGCCGCCTGTGTTAAAAAAATTGCAGGTAGACGGGCTGATTGTCGATCAGATGGAGGCGGCTGGCGGGCTGGTAGCGGAAGGGCTGGCGCTGCCTTTTGTCTCGGTCGCCTGCGCGCTGCCGGTTAACCGCGAGCCGGGCATGCCGCTGCCGGTAATGTCCTTCAGTTACGGTACCGACCTGCGCGCGCAAAAACTGTTTCGCACCAGCCAGCGCATCTATGACTGGATGATGCGTAGCCACGGTCGCGTGATTGCGCGCCACGCCGAGCGCTTCGGCCTGACACCGCGTACCGGGCTGCATGAATGCCTGTCGCCGCTGGCGCAAATCAGCCAGACGGTGCCCGCGCTGGACTTTCCTCGTCACGCGCTGCCCGCCCATTTTTATCCGGTCGGGCCGCTGCGGCCGTCCTCCACGCAGCAGCGTTTTTGGCCGCTGCTTTCTTCGCGACCCTTTGTTTTCGCCTCGTTAGGCACGTTGCAGGGGCATCGCTTTCGCCTGTTTAAGACCATCGCACGCGCCTGCCGACGTCTGCACGTGCAGCTGCTGATCGCCCATTGCGGTGGCCTGACCCGCAGCCAGGAGGCGCAGCTGGAAGCCTGCGGCGCATACTGGGTGACGGATTTTGCCGATCAGCTGAGCGTTATGCAGCAGGCGCAGGCTGTTATCACCCATGGCGGGCTGAATACGGTGGTGGATGCCGTCAGCAGCTCCACGCCCATCCTGGCCGTGCCCATCGCTTTCGATCAGCCCGGCGTTGCGTCTCGCGTGGTGTGGAATGGACTTGGCCACCGCGTTTCCCGTTTCGCCAGCAGTAAAAAGATGGCAAAACAGCTGGCTGCGTTGCTTCAGGACACGCGTTGTTCTCCCAACATGACCGAGGCGCAGCGGCAGCTGCGCCAGGCGGGCGGATCGCAAAGGGCGGCGGATATTGTGGAAAAGGCAATGGGTGCGGAAAGGATTGAGGCAACAGGATGACGAATTGGGATGTAATTCTGGTGGGCGGTGGCCTGGCAAACGGCCTGATAGCCTGGCGGCTACGCCAGCGGCAGCCTGGCCTGAAGGTGTTGATGCTGGAGGCGGGCGAACGTGCAGGCGGCAATCACACCTGGTCTTTTCACGAAGACGACTTAACGCCCGCACAACATGAGTGGCTGGCGCCACTGGTGGCGCACCGCTGGCAGGGTTACGAGGTACGCTTTCCTCGCTTCACCCGCACGCTGCCAGGCGGCTACCTTAGCGTGACGGCAGAAAGCTTTGCCCGGGCGCTGGAAACGGCGCTGGGAGAAAATCTCCTGACGTCGTGCGCGGTGAATGACATCACGCCGCACGGCGTTACGCTGGCCGACGGCCTCACGCTGCACGCTGAAGCCGTTA
>NZ_DALZCD010000294.1:4546-5230 GCF_031978025.1 Erwinia sp. | reverse complement strand
CTTATTCTGTACCCAGATACGCGCGCCGGCCACTGCAATCAGGCCAAATACTACGATAGAGGCGCCGCCAATAACGGGGGCAGGAATGGTATGGATCAGCGCGCCAAATTTGGGTGAGAAACCCAGCAAAATAGCGATAATCGCTGCCGCCACAAACACCAGCGTGGAATACACTTTCGTTACCGCCATCACGCCGATATTTTCGGCATAGGTGGTGACGCCGCTGCCGCCGAGGCTACCTGAAAGCACGGTCGCCAGCCCGTCGCCGACAAAGGCCCGACCCATCCAGGGATCGAGATTTTTGCCGGTCATGCCCGCTACCGCTTTAAGATGGCCCAGGTTTTCTGCTACCAGAATGATCGCTACCGGCGCGATAGTAAACATCGCCTGGCTGTTAAAGACTGGTGCGGTAGTGGTCGGCAGGCCAAACCAGGGCGCGCTGGCAATAAGGCCAAAATCTACCGGTTTACCCAGGCCAAAACCGTTGGTCAGCACCGCATAAATTCCCCAGGCCACCATCAGCCCGATCAGCAGCAGCAGTCGCTGTACCATGCCACGCGTAAACACGGCTGTCACGCCGATACAAACCACGGTCATCACGGCGATCCAGCTGTCAAACATGGAGGACGAGACGCTGCGAACGGCAATGGGCGCAAGGTTCAGGCCAATCGCCATTACCACTGC
>NZ_DALZCD010000294.1:0-4536 GCF_031978025.1 Erwinia sp. | reverse complement strand
GCGCCCGTAACCACCGGCGGCATCAGTTTTTCGATCCAGCGCGTGCCCACTTTCATGACGACCAAACCAATCAGCGTATACAACAGTCCGCAGGCGATAATACCGCCCAGCGCCACGCCAAGATGCAGATTGAGCCCCTGGCCAGTAAAGCCCGTGACCGCAATCACTACGCCGACGAAAGCCGCGCTGGAACCCAGGTAGCTGGGCACACGGCCGCCAGTGATCAAAAAGAACAGCAGGGTACCGATGCCAGACATCATCACGGAAAGATTGGGATCAAGCCCCATCAGTAACGGCATCAGCACGGTGGCGCCGAACATCGCCACGGCGTGCTGTAGCCCCTAATAATCGTCTGGCCCGGCGGCAGCGTCTCATCAGGGGCTACAAGGCCCGTGGCGGACACCGACTGCCTACGCCATTGGGGAAACCAGGGATCGGCCATCGTCTTCTCCAGAGAAGTGAATCAGTTGCCGCCAGAGCGGAGAGCGGACAGGTGATGGTAGCCACGATCGAACCAGATCAGACCGTGAGTCTGGTCATTGCAGACCAGCGCATGGATTTCGCAAAACAAGACGTCATGGGTGCCGACGCGGGTAATTTGCGTCACGTGACAGTCAAAAGACGCTACCGCACCGGCAAGAACCGGTGAACCGGTGGTCAACGTTGACCAGTCGGCGGCCTGAAAACGTGTCTCCATCGGCGTCTTACCGCCAAACAGGCCGGAAAGTTCTTCGTGCCCGGCAGCCAGCGTGTTGACGCAGAGCTGCCGGTTAGCATTGAAAACCTCATACACGGAAGCGGAGCGATTCAGGCAAACCAGCAGCGTGGGCGGCGAATCGGTCACGCTGCAAACGGCAGAAGCGGTAAAACCCGCGCGTCCGGCAGGGCCATCGGTGGTAATGATGTTTACCGCCGCGCCCAGACGCGACATCGCCTGGCGGAAAGAAAGTTTTTCCGTGTCCGGCTTATTCTCAGGCATTAGCGTATTTACAGACATAATGTTCTCCTTATACAAGCGTGCAGGCATCGGCAAAATTTAGTCTTGGCAGCCGCGCATAAACTTTGCTCGCATCGCCATAGCCGATATTAACTAACAAATTGCTTTTCCAGCCGCTGTCGGCGAAGAAGGCGCTATCCACTCCTGCACGATCGAATCCGGACATCGGGCCGGTATCCAGACCGAGCGCGCGGCAGGCGCTAATCAAATAAGCCGCCTGAAGGGAACTGTTACGAAAAGCCGTCTCTTCCGCCAGCGCCGCGCTGCTGGTAAACCACGATCTGGCATCGGCGTGAGGAAAAAGCGTGGGAAGCTGCTCGTAAAAAGCCGGATCCCAGGCGACGATGGCCGTTACCGGCGCGGTGAGAGTCTTTTCCAGATTGCCGCTGGAAAGCGCTGGTTTCAGCTTTGCTTTACCCTCCGCGCTGCGTACAAAACAGAAGCGGGCCGGACTACAGTTGGCCGAGGTGGGCCCCATCTTAATCAAGTCGTACAGCTCCGCGAGCTGCTGGTCGCTGACGGGACGATCCTGCCAGCCATTGTGCGTGCGTGCGGCGGTGAACAACGTCGCCAGCGCGGTCGAATTCAGGGCTTCTGCCATAGC
Source organism: Erwinia sp. (assembly GCF_031978025.1). Taxonomy (NCBI): domain Bacteria; kingdom Pseudomonadati; phylum Pseudomonadota; class Gammaproteobacteria; order Enterobacterales; family Erwiniaceae; genus Erwinia; species Erwinia sp. The sequence continues at coordinate 2,935 of NZ_DALZCD010000294.1, read as the reverse complement.
GGCTCCGGAGAAAAGTGGGCGGGCGCGGTTTCGTCCAGCCAGGTCAGTAACAGGGCATTAAAGGCGGTGCTTTCCGTCACGCTGACGGCATGACCGCCGCGAGGCAGGGTTTCCAGCGTGGCGTTGGGTAACGCTTCGTAAAGCTTGCGTGAGCAGCCCGACGGCACCAGCAGATCGTCTTGCGAACAGATCAGCAGCACCGGCTGAGTAATAAGACTGGCCTGTTGAGTAAAGTCGCCGTTCATCAACGCGTGCAGGCGGCGAAGCAGGTTCTCCGTGCCCTGAAAATGCGCATTATGCAGCGCATCTTCCGCTTCAATACGCGCTTCGTTTTCCGCCAGCCAGTCGGCAGGATAAAGAAACAGCGGCTGCGCGCGGACGTAAGCCTCCACGCCAACATTGAGCAACAGATCCTGACGAACCTGGAAGCAGCGGCGGGTATGGGCGTCAAGCCTCAGCCAGCCGTTAACGATCGCCAGTCGCGTTACGCGCCCGGGATAGTCGAGGGCCAGCTGCATAGCCACCATGCCGCCAAGCGCATGGCCGATAAGAGTGAATCGGGTAATATTTTGTGCCACCAGCGCCGTCGCCAGCTCTTTGGCCATATCATGCAAACTATAACCAGCGGGCAGCGTATCCGGGCTGCGTCCGGTGCCACGCTGATCGTAGATCACTACGCGATAAGCCTTACGCAGTTCCGTGAGCTGTGGCTGCCAGAAGCTGCCCAGGCCACCCAGGCCGGCAGAAAGCACCAGCGCAGGGGCGGAAGGCGACGACAGGCCGGAAATTTCAAGATGCATAACGCCTCCGTTAGCTGCCGATATGCGCGATTGAAGCGATTTCCACCAGCGCATCCGGTTTGACCAGACCACACTGAATACAAAAGCGCGCGGGTTTTTCGCCGGGGAAATAGTCGGCGTAAACCCGATTGATCTCGCTATAGTTGCTCCAGTCAGTCAGGAAGATGGAGTTAAATGTCACATCATCCATGGTGCCGCCAGCGGTCTCGATAACGCTTTTGATGGTCTCCAGCACGTGCCGCGTTTGCGCGGCCGCGTCGCCAACGTGCACCACATTGTTCTGCTGGTCAAAAGGCAGCGTGCCAGAGACATAGACCACGCCGTCGGCCAACGTACCGGGGACAAAAGGCGCAATGGGGACGCCGCTGCCAGGGGGAGTAATAATCGTTTTTGGCATCGCTTTCTCCTGATTCAGGCCGTTTGGGCAGGCGAAACGCTGGCGGTTTGCAGCGCGGCGCAGAATGTTTCTACATTGCTGACCCAGCCAAAAAACGTTTCGATATTAAAAATGGCGGCCTGCTGGGCAAAAAGCGGCCCGGCCTGGTAAGTGGCGTCTTCCAGCACCACGCCGAAATACTCCAGGAAAAAGCCATCACGCAGCGTTGACTCCACACAGACGTTAGTAGCGATACCGGTGAAAATCAGATGACGAATGCCCCGGCTGCGTAGCATGCTGTCCAGCGGCGTATTAAAGAAGCCGCTGTAGCGCGGTTTGGGCAGAACGATATCGCCAGGCTGCGGCCGTAACTGATCGACCAACTCATAATCCCAGCTGCCTTTTGCCAGCAGCTTGCCTGCCAGCTCGGGGCGATGACGCATAGTTTTTAAGGCGTTGGATTTATGCCAGTTTGGCGAGCCCGGGCCGCCCGCTTCCACGTACTGGTCGTCCCAGCCGTTCTGAAACCAGATAATCTGGATCCCGGCGTCCCGCGCTGCTTTAACGGCGACACTGATTTTCTCAATCACCGGCGTGGTGGCAGAGACGTCAAAACCGGCCAAATCCAGGTAACCGCCGGAGGTAGCATAGGCATTTTGCATATCCACTACGATCAGCGCCGTCTGCTCCGGCGGGAAAGCAATGGCCTCTGGCCGGGCGGGCAGATTCACGCTGTTTTTAGTGGCGGCAGTGGTACAGATCACGGTTTTTTTATTCATCAGGCCACCTCCTGGGTGGACAAAGCAATATGGCTGCGGCAGGCCATCAGTGGCTGGATACGTTCGCCGAAGTTTTCGATGCCTTCCAGGAAATCATCAAAGGTCAGCAACACGCCCTGGGTGCCGGGTACGGTCGCCACTTCATCCAACATGCGCGCCACGTTGGCATACGAGCCGACCAGCGTGCCCATATTGATATTGACCGCGGAAGTGGGATCGGCCATCTGCCGAACATTGGTATCGCTGCCGGAACGCTTATCCTGCTGGCTTTGTGTGGTAAGCCAGGCCAGCGCTTCTTCATCGGCTCCGGCTTTATAGCGCTCCCATTTTTCGCGGGCGGCCTCGTCGGTTTCATCGGCAATGACCATAAACAGCACGTAGGAGCCGACGTCGCGGCCCGCTTCGTCAGCGGCGATTTTCATCCGGGCGGCAGTAGGGGCAAAGGCGGTCGGCGTGTTAACGCCCTTGCCGAAGCAGAAGTTGTAATCGGCATACTGGGCGGAGAAAGCCATGCCGGCATCGCTCTGACCGGCGCAAATGACCTTCATCGGGCTTTGCGGCTGCGGGCTGACGCGGCAGTCATTCATGGTGAAAAATTCACCTTTCAGGTCGGATTTGCCGGTGCCCCAGAGATCGCGCAGCACCGTGACATATTCAGTCAGGTAATCATAACGGCGCGAAAAATAGTCGTCACCGGGCCAGATGCCCATCTGCTCGTACTCGGGTTTCTGCCAGCCGGTAACCAGATTGACGCCGAAACGGCCGCCTGAAATGGAATCCACGGTAGCGGCCATTCTTGCCACTATGGCGGGCGGCAGCGTCAGCGTGGCCGCAGTAGCATAAATTTCAATGCGGGAAGTCACCGCGGCCAGGCCTGCCATCAGGGTAAAAGATTCCAGGTTATGGTCCCAGAACTCCGTTTTGCCGCCAAAACCGCGCAGCTTGATCATTGATAGCGCGAAATCAAACTGATAATGCTC
>NZ_DALZCD010000293.1:0-5252 GCF_031978025.1 Erwinia sp. | reverse complement strand
GTGATCCGGCGCGTCGAACGTAACGAGATGCCCGGCAACAAGATAGGCCTGCTTAACGTGCACCATCGCGTCAGGCTGCTTTACGGCGAAGGACTGCATATTCACCGCCGTCAGCCGGGCACCGAAATCGCCTTTTATATTAATAAAAAAGGGGCGACGCTGCCCGAACGTGTCTCACTGACGGCCCAGGGCCTGTTAACCGGGAAAACGCTGTGAAAGCCATTATTGTGGAAGATGAATTTCTGGCGCAGCAGGAACTGAGCTGGCTGATCCGCCAGCACAGCCAGCTGCAAATCGAGGCCACGTTCGACGACGGTCTGGACGTGCTGAAATATTTGCAAACTCACCAGCCGGACGTGATTTTCCTGGATATCAATATTCCCTCGCTGGATGGCATGCTGCTGGCACAAAACATCAGTAAATTTGCGCATCGTCCGCACATTGTCTTTATCACCGCTTATAAAGAGCACGCGGTAGAAGCCTTCGAGCTGGAGGCGTTTGATTATATTCTCAAGCCCTATCATGAGATGCGTATTATCACGATGCTGCGCAAGCTGGAAAATACGCTGCAGCAGGCCGCTACCGGCGGTGCAGACAGCCCGCGTAGCCAGACGCACACCATTAACCTGACGAGGGACGAGCGCATTATCGTGACGGACATCGACGATATTTATTACGCCGAAGCCCACGAGAAAATGACGTTTGTTTATACGCGGCGGGAAGAGTATGTGATGTCGATGAATATCACTGAATTTTGCAGCCGCTTGCCCGACGAGGCTTTTTTCCGCTGCCATCGATCCTACTGCGTAAATCTGAGCAAGATCCGCGAAATCGAACCCTGGTTTAACAACACTTATATCCTGAAGCTGCGCGACCTGGAGTTTCAGGTGCCGGTCAGCCGCAGTAAAGTACGGGAGTTTCGCCAGCTGATGCGGCTGTAAAAAAGGCCGGAAAACCGGCCTTTTTAAGGGTGCTGCTTAGTCACACCGCGCTACGGCGACGACAGGGCAGCTTACAGGATGGTGCCTAACGTCTGACGAAGATGCGCACCCGCGCCCAGCAGGCCAGGCTTGTCATGCGTAATCAGATAAACAGGAATATTCTGCACGTAATCTTTAAAACGCCCTTTATCTTCAAAAGCGGCGCGGAAACCGGAAGCCTTGAAGAATTCCAGGAAGCGAGGCACGATGCCGCCAGCGATGTAGACGCCGCCGAACGTGCCCATGGTTAACGCCAGGTTTCCACCAAAACGCCCCATGATCACGCAAAACATCGCCAGGGCACGACGGCAGTCGATGCAGCTGTCGTCCAGCGCGCGCTGAGAAACATCTTTCGGCTTCAGGTTCTCCGGCTCACGGTTATCAGCTTTAACAATCGCACGATAAAGGTTGACCAGACCGGCCCCGGAAAGCACGCGTTCGGCAGAGACATGGCCCAGCTCGGCGCGCAGCACTTCCAGGATCAGATCTTCTTCTTCGCTGTTAGCCGCGAAATCTACGTGACCCCCCTCGCCCGGCAGGCTCACCCAGCGTTTATCCACGTGCACCAGATGCGCCACGCCCAGACCGGTTCCGGCACCATAAACGGCGACGGGCTTGTCTTTCACCGGCGTTGTCCCGCCGAACTGCATCACGTCCTGCTCGGTCAGCATAGGGATCGCCATCGACACCGCGGTAAAGTCGTTGATGATCTCAAGATGCTCGAAGCCCAGGTTCGCTTTCATCTTGCTGGTGGAGAAAGCCCAGTCGTGGTTGGTCATGTCCACCCAGTCATCGGTGATCGGACAGGCAATGGCGATGCAGCCATCCGTGACATCCTGCTGCTGCTCGGCAAGATAAAAACGGATGACTGCCTCAAGGCTATCATAGTCTGCTGTGGAGAACGTTTTGGCTTGTGAGATGGCACCGTTCTCGACTTCGCACAGTGCCAGGCGCGCATTGGTGCCGCCTACATCACCTACCAAAGCATATTTAGTCATTATTGTTTTGCTCCGCTTACGTCATATGTACACACTATAAATTTCCCCCACTCAAACAACAACGTTCAGCCCTGACGGCTGAACGTAAAATCGCGCTGCGACCGACTACCTTACCTGCACTGGCCGCAGTTTCCCACGGGCATCAATCTGAATCTAGCGTCTGAGTCCGTTATCAGACTTTTCAGGACGCATTTCGCTTGTGCAACGCCGCCGACACCGCCTGCAATACGGGCGGGACATCCAGCTGCGGCAGCATAACCTCCACCAGCGAGAGACGCGAGGGTTGTTCAATCACTTTTACCACTTCCTGCAATTGAGCGGTTTCCTCAACGCGCCAACTTTGCGCCTCGCCCCGCGTGCTGAGAGCCTGCGGCAGCTGCGTCCAGTTCCACGGCGCAATATCATTGTAGCGCTGATGTTCACCGTGAATAGCCCGCTCAACAGTATAACCGTCATTATTAAGGATAAAGAGGATGGGCTTAAGACCATCACGCAGCATCGATCCGAGTTCCTGAATGGTCAGCTGCGCCGCCCCATCGCCGATAAGCAAAATGACGCGCCGGTTCTGACAGGCCACCTGCGCGCCCCACGCGGCAGGCAGCGTAAAGCCGATCGAGCCCCACAGCGGCTGACAAATAAAGGTGACGTCCTCAGGCAAACGCAGCGCCGCTGCACCAAAGGCGGCCGTCCCCTGGTCGGCCAGCACGATATCGCCGGGACGCAAAAAATCCTGCATGATACGCCAGAACGCATTTTGGCTCAGCGCACCAGCTGCAGGCTCGGGCAGCGTCGGCGGGAGCGCCTGCGTATCGTGCCAGCGTTTACCATGGCGCGTCGCCAGCTGGTGCAGTACGGCGACAGCCTCCTTCATGGCGATTTGGTTGAACGTCTGCTCACCTACCCGACAACGAGACAGGCCAATATCAATATTGCGCAGCGGATCGATTTGTTGGGTAAAGCCGGCGGTAATCGTGTCTGTCCAGAGCGTGCCCAGGGTAATGACCACCTCGCGCTGCTCAATAAGCCGCTGCGTCTCCCCCGTGCTGGCCGCACCTGAATAGGTGCCGACAAAACCCGGCTGCTGCTCCGGCAGCACGCTTTTTCCCATCAATAAGGTTGAGAAAGGCAGCGCCGTTTCCGTCACCAGCGCCTGTAGCGCACCACGTAGTCCTGCCCTGTCGGCAAGAAAATCGGCCAGCAGCGAAACGCTCTCGGCTTCTGCCAGCAGGGTTTCCGCTGCGGCGCTAAAGGCATCCAGGCTGCTTTGCAGCGATGGTTGACGGTAAACCAGTGTCCCGACTGGCGGCGGGATCTGTGCTTCCGCCACGTCCGTTGGCATAAAAAGGTAAACAGGGCGATGTTCGCGCAACGCGGTAAGCAGCACCCGGTCAATTTCCGCCGCCGCATTTTCCCTGGTCAGGACGGCCTGCGCCACGGTGACCTCACGCGCAATGCGTAGAAAATGCGAATAGTCGCCGTCGCCCAGCGTATGGTGCAGCAGCAGCTTCTCTTCCTGCGCCGCGCTGGCCGGGGCGCCGACGATATGGATAACCGGCAGATATTCGGCGTAGCTGCCCGCCACGCCGTTTAAAGCGCTCAGCTCGCCCACGCCAAAAGTGGTAAGCAGCGCCGCTGCGCCGCGACAGCGCGCATAGCCGTCGGCAGCATAAGCCGCATTCAGCTCGTTGCTGCTACCCGCCCAGGCGATTTTTTCGCTGGCGATAACATGATCCAGGAACTGCAAATTGTAATCGCCCGGCACACCAAACAGATGCCCGATACCAATTTCCTGCAGACGCAGCAACAGATAGTCTCCAACGGTTTGCATAGTTTTCTCCTCTTATCAGGTTGTAATGAGTATTGCCGATCCTCTGCGCACCCGTTGAAATCTGTCGCGGCCCGTGATGGCAAGGAAAGATGACGCCTGAGACTTTTCCGCAAGTTGCGATCCGCTGCGCTAACCGGTTCGGTGTAACCGTATACACTGCTATGCTCTTTTCGCCTTCCTTTCTGAGCACAGGAACTTTTCATGGTTTATCAGCCCAAAGAAGATCGTTACCAGACAATGAGTTATCACCGCAGCGGCCGCAGCGGCTTGAAGCTACCCGCCGTCTCGCTCGGCCTGTGGCACAACTTCGGCGACGCCACGCTGGTGGAAAACAGCCGCACGCTGCTGCGCCACGCTTTCGATTCAGGCATTACCCATTTCGATCTGGCTAATAACTACGGGCCGCCGCCGGGCTCGGCAGAAGAAAACTTCGGTCGCATTCTGCGCCAGGATTTTGCTTCGCTGCGCGACGAGCTGATCATCTCTTCGAAAGCAGGTTATACGATGTGGGAGGGGCCATATGGCGACTGGGGTTCACGTAAATACCTGATCGCCAGCCTCGACCAAAGCCTGAAGCGCATGGGTCTGGACTATGTTGATATCTTTTATCATCACCGCCCCGATCCGGAAACGCCGCTGGAAGAAACAATGACCGCGCTGGACCATCTGGTGCGTCAGGGAAAAGCACTTTATATCGCCCTGTCCAACTATCCGGCACAACAGGCAGCAGAAGCGATTGGCATCCTGAAGCAGCTGGGTACGCCCTGCCTGATCCACCAGCCGAAATACTCTATGTTTGAACGCGCCCCGGAAAAGGGCCTGCTGGATGTGCTTCAGCAGCAGGGCGTCGGCTGCATCGCCTTCTCGCCACTGGCGGGCGGTATGCTGACCGATCGCTATCTGCAGGGCATCCCGGAAGATTCACGCGCGGCCAGCGGCAGTCGTTTCCTGAGCAGCGAACAGCTGACGCCAGAGAAGATGGAAAAAGTGCGTCAGCTGAACGAGCTGGCCCAGCAGCGCGGCCAGAAGCTGTCGCAAATGGCACTGGCCTGGGTACTGCGTGGCGGCCGCGTCACGTCAGTATTGATTGGGGCCAGCAAAACCAGTCAGATAGACGATGCCGTAGCCATGCTGGCCCGGCGTGAATTCAGCCAAAGCGAGCTGGATCGCATCGACGCCATCCTTGCCTGACCTCATGGCCGCCGCGTCCTGCGGCGGCCTGCCTGACGACACTCCCTTTAACACTTTCCCAACACTTTTAAGAATTAGCCAGGCGAAAACCTGGCGCTCTCTTTATAATACTGGCATCAGGGCGGAGCCGTTGTGCCGCTGATAAGGAGAAAAAATGAAGTATTTATTGCTTATTGCCACTTTGCTGGCAGGTTCAGCCTTACACACAGCACAGGCTGACAGCGCCCGGATTATGTTAGCACCGGGCGTTTCGCT
>NZ_DALZCD010000292.1:0-5281 GCF_031978025.1 Erwinia sp. | reverse complement strand
ACTACTGGCATTGGCCGCAGGCGCATCAGCTTTTCTAAAATATCCAGCCCGTCCATTCGCGGCATTTCCACGTCCAGCGTCAGCACGTCAGGATTAAATTCTTTAATTAAATCGCGAGCCACCAACGGATCGGGTGCCGTTGCCACCATCTCCATATCCGCATGACTGTTGATGATTTCCGTCATCAGCTGACGCATCAGCGAGGAGTCATCAACGCATAATACTCTGATTTTTCCCATTATTTTTCCTTAGTCAGCCCGTAAACCGTCTGGCCTCGCAGGTAAAACTCTTTGCTGATCTGGCTGAAGTTTTCAGAGTGACCGGCGAAAAGAATGCCGCCAGGTTTCAGCATCGGGACAAAACGCCGCAGGATCTTTTCCTGTGTTTCTTTGTCGAAATAGATCATCACGTTGCGGCAAAAAATCGCGTCGAACGGGCCGGGAATGCCCCACTCGTTGCCCAACAGGTTCAGCTGAGAAAACGTAATGCTGTTAGCCAGTTCAGGTCGAACGCGCACCATGCCAGCATGCGGGCCGGTACCGCGGAAGAAGAACCGTTGCAGCTGCTGAGGTGACAGCGTGCGCAATTCTTCCTGACGATAAACGCCTGACAGCGCCTTCTCCAAAACCTGCGTATCGATATCGCTGGCGTGAACCTGGAACTTGCCAGGACCTGCCCCCAACGTTTCTGCCAGCGTCATGGCGATAGAGTAAGGCTCTTCGCCTGTCGATGCCGCTGCGCACCAGACGTTGAAACTGCCACCGCGCTTTTTAGCGTGCTCGGCCAGAATCGGAAAGTGATGCGCCTCGCGGAAAAACGCCGTCAGGTTAGTGGTCAGCGAGTTAATAAAAGCTTGCCATTCTGCACTGCCGGAATCACTTTCCAGCAACGCCAGGTAACGACCAAAATCATCGATGCCTAACGTCCGTAACCGGCGCACCAGGCGGTTATAAACCATCTCCCGCTTATGGTCGGCGAGAACAATGCCGGCCCGCTGATAAATAAGCTGGCTGATACGCTTGAAATGCGTATCGGATAACGGCAGGCGCTGTACCATCTGTGACAGCATCGTTACGTTCTCCGGCGGTGCTAACAACGTCGATTTTTTCATCCAGATCCACCCTGCAAAGTACAGATTAAGGGGTTAAAACAGTGTGTTCCCTGTGGGTCAGTGTCTGAGGCGGTTTGCCTTCTCCTGAACCAACCCGAGCGCGCCTGGGTTGCTTGCCGCTTCCACTACCAGCGCGGCGTTCTGTTGCTCTGCTTTGCATTGTCCGGTCGCGGTGACACTGGTTAACTACAAATTCAGATTGCTTAACTAATTATCGGCAGCAATTCGATCTTCCTGAGGGTAAATTGCGTTAAAGCGTTATTTTTTACTGTTGGTTGTCTTAATGACCGTTGCGGCGCCGCTTGAACGGCGCCGCAACGGGATCAGAACGTTTCCCAGTTATCGTTGGCTACCGGCGCGGCCTGCGCTTTCTTCGGCGCGGCGACGGCCAGCGGCTTGCTGACAGCCTGCACGATGCTTTCCTTGCGCACGCGGAACACGGCGACGGCCTGAGTCAGGCGGCTGGCCTGCACTTCAAGCGCGGCAGCGGCAGCGGCGGACTCCTGCACCAGCGAGGCGTTCTGCTGCGTGACGCGATCCATTTCGGTTACGGCAATACCGATCTGGTCGATACCACGGCTCTGCTCACCTGAAGCGGAAGCAATTTCACCCATGATGTCGGTCACGCGGGTCACGGCGTTAACGATATCCGCCATCGTTTCACCCGCACTTTCCACCAGCTGAGATCCGGTATCGACACGTGCGACAGAATCTTCAATCAGGCCTTTGATTTCTTTTGCTGCCTGAGCACTGCGCTGCGCCAGATTGCGCACTTCACCGGCCACAACCGCAAAGCCACGACCCTGTTCACCCGCACGCGCGGCTTCCACCGCGGCGTTCAGTGCCAGAATGTTGGTCTGGAAAGCAATGCCGTCGATCACGCTGGTAATATCAGCAATCTTCTTCGAGCTGCCCGCGATGTCGCTCATGGTTTTCACCACGCCATCCACCACTTTACCGCCCTTCTGTGCCGTTTCCGATGCGCTCAGCGCCAGCTGTGAAGCCTGACGGGCGTTCTCGGCGTTCTGCTTCACGGTAGCGGTCAGCTGCTCCATGCTTGCAGCCGTTTCTTCCAGCGAAGCGGCCTGCTGTTCAGTACGCGAAGAGAGATCGTTGTTGCCCGCAGAGATTTCGGTCGCGCCGGTATAGATAGCGTCAGAGCCGTCACGCACGTCGCTGACGGTGCGCACCAGCGACTGCTGCATCTCCCGCAGGCTTTCCGCCAGCAGCGTCATTTCACTACGGCCTTCTACGGCGATGGTCTGCGTCAGGTCGCCGCTGGCAATATGACGAATATGTTCAATATTGCTGTTCAACGGCACCAGCAGCAGTTTACGGATACCGCTCCAGGCCAGCGCGATGGCGGCAGCAGAAACCAGCAGGACGGCCAGCAGCAGCCAGATGGTCTGGTTGTAAGCGGTCTCGTTGTCTTTAACACCCTGCGCGGTCAGCTGATTAACCACGTCAAGCCAGTGGTTGTACGCCTGCTGGAACTGCTCCTGATAGCTTTGGGTCGGCTGCGCAACGAAGTCGTTAAAGCGTCCTGTTTCCATCATCACAATCAGCTCGGAAAGCGCGGTGTGGAACTGGTTGTAGTTGGCCAACAGCGCCTGGACATCATCTGCTTTTTTACCTTCTTCACTCAGCGTCGCGTTGAATACCGCCATTGATCGATCGGCAGTAGCCAGGTCGGCCTTGGCCTGCGTCATCAGATCGCTGGCAGAAGTCCCCGCGCCTGATTTGTTGACATCCAGCAGGTAACGAATACCGGCACGGTTCAGCGTATTACGCGCCTGCACCAGCGACACCCATGAACTGCCCATGGCTTGCTGAAGCGTGCGCATCTGCTGACTAAATTCAAAATTCTTTTTGTCGCTGTGGACGGCTTTAAAGAACAGACCGCCGGTCCCCAGCTGTAATACAGCAAACAAAACCAGCACGCTTATCAGGCCGGTCACCACTTTTATATTCTTGAACATAACTACCTCAGTTGGGGGGGCTATTTGGTTTAGTTATCGGCAGATGCCGGGGGATCTTTATCAGGGCGGAGGGCTTTCTAAAAAGAATTATGAGGCCATGCCGATGGGCCAGATCCCTGTGGTTCCAGCGGGTTAAGCGCATAGCAAAACTGCCGTCGGGTGGGGTTTGCGGTCCGTAAGGAAAGCCGTAAAGGCCGCCCGTTCTGCCGTGACTATTTCCCGCTGTCCTGCCCCTGAATGGATAAACAAAAGCCCGCTCAGGCAGGGTGCCGGAGCGGGCTTTTTAGCTATGTCTCAGGGCGAAATGCTCTCCCCTTTAACTTAAAATGTTTCCCAGCTACCTTCGTCAGCAGCGGGCGCGGCGGCTTTACGCTGCGCGGGCTTCAACGCACGCGGGGCAGGTGCAGCAGCACGCACGCTCTGATCTTTACGTACGCGGAATACGGCAACGGCCTGAGTCAGACGGCTGGCCTGTGCTTCCAGCGCGGCAGCGGCAGTGGCAGATTCCTGCACCAGTGAGGCGTTCTGCTGCGTAACACGATCCATCTCGGTTACGGCAGTGCCTACCTGGTCGATACCACGGCTCTGCTCGTCAGAAGCGGAGGCGATTTCGCCCATGATGTCGGTTACGCGGGTCACGGCGTTAACGATATCGTTCATGGTTTCCCCTGCGGTACCCACCAGAACGGAACCGCTGTCCACGCGAGCCACGGAGTCTTCAATCAGGCCTTTGATTTCTTTCGCTGCCTGAGCACTGCGCTGTGCCAGATTGCGCACCTCACCGGCCACAACCGCAAAGCCACGACCCTGTTCACCCGCACGCGCGGCTTCCACCGCGGCGTTCAGTGCCAGAATGTTGGTCTGGAAAGCAATGCCGTCGATCACGCTGGTAATATCAGCAATCTTCTTCGAGCTGCCCGCGATGTCGCTCATGGTTTTCACCACGCCATCCACCACTTTACCGCCCTTCTGTGCCGTTTCCGATGCGCTCAGCGCCAGCTGTGAAGCCTGACGGGCGTTCTCGGCGTTCTGCTTCACGGTAGCGGTCAGCTGCTCCATGCTTGCAGCCGTTTCTTCCAGCGAGGCGGCCTGCTGTTCAGTACGAGCGGACAGATCGTTGTTACCCGCAGAAATTTCGCTTGCGCCGGTATAGATAGCGTCAGAGCCGTCACGCACGTCGCTGACAGTGCGCACCAGCGACTGCTGCATCTCTTTCAGGCTGTTAGCCAGCTGGGTCATTTCGTTACGGCCTTCCACTTCAATCGTGTGGGTCAGATCGCCGCTGGCGATATGGCCAATATGCATGATATTGTCCTGCAGCGGCTTGATCAGCACGGAGCGCAGACCGACCCAGCACAGCGCAATCAGCGCAACAACCAGCACCATGATGGTACCAATCACCCACAGCATTTTGGTATAGGCACTGTTGTTATCCACGCCGCCCTGCGCGCTCAGCACGTTCTGTGCGTTACGCCAGGTTTTATAGGCAGCCTGCATCTCGTTCTGTTTTTGCTCAATGTTCAGTTTGAACATGTCGTTCAGCTGCTTGCTTTCCAGCAGAGACAGCATTTGGCCCAGCGCTTTAGAATAGGTTTCGTAATTTTTTTCCAGCGCCTCGGTGATGGCCGGGTCCATTCCTTTGGTGCTGGGGATACCCTGGTAACGCGCATAGTACCTGTCCGCGTCGGCCAGCAGCCCTTTGCCCTGAGTGCTGATATCGGTCAACGAAGCGCTGTTAATGCTGTTAGCCGTTTCGCTTTGCAGACGCAGCATCCCACGGTTGATTGTGATGCGGGTCTGGTTTAACGCAATCCAGGCGTCGGTAAAAGAGGCAACGTTGTCGCTGGCGTTCTGAGCAATAGAAAAGTTAGTTTTATCGTCGGTCAGCGCGTTAATAAATAACCCGCCTGCCAACAACTGGAGTGAGCCGAATACCAGCAGAACTAACAGCAGGCTGGTGACGACCTTAATGCGTTTAAACATAGGGTACCCTTGGTAGAAGTGAAATGATTCAACACCAATTTTATCGGCGTAAATAAATGGAACTTTATGTGCTATCGGAACAGATTTATTAAAGTGACACTTTAATAATTAAATTAACTACTAATAAAGAAAATAATTAAATCTATAAAAAACACCCTGCCAGTGAACTACCAACAGGGTGTTCAAGTTTATATGTGGCGAAGATTAC
>NZ_DALZCD010000291.1:0-5287 GCF_031978025.1 Erwinia sp. | reverse complement strand
ATTTTTGCCGTTGAAAGCGCTCGTGCGCTCTCTCACGGCAGCAGAATAACAAATTCATCGCCACCAGGCCGGGCAGCCATAATTGCCTCGCTACAGACTTCACGAATTTGTTCCGCAACATGACAAAGTACCGCATCACCTGCCGCATGCCCAAGCGTATCGTTAACCCGCTTGAAGCCATCCAGATCGGCCATCAACAGGCTAAAGGGCGTCCCGGATTCAGTCAGTTGCTCCAGCTGTTTCATAAATGAGGTGCGGTTGGCCAGACGGGTCAACATATCCAGCGAGGCCAGCTCGCAAAGGCGCGCTTCACTTTGATGACGGGCAGTAACATCACGAATAATCAGACCAACTAAACGCTCTTCGCCTTCACGCCAGGCTGAAAAAGACACCTCGGCCGGAAACTCTTCTCCGTTACGCCGTACCCCCCATATCTGCAGGGTTCTTGTCAGCGCGATAGCTTCTTCATTTTGCATCAGCCGGGCAAGTTCATTGCGGTACTCCGCCTGACTGCGCGCCGGAATAAGATCGGCCAGGTATTTTCCGGTCATTTCCAGCGGGTCGTAACCAAACATCCTTGTTGCGGCAGGATTCCAGAAAGTAATCCCATATTGCAAATTAGTACAGATGATGGCGTCGGGTGAAGTGGAGGAAATCGCTTCCAGCCGTTGCTGGCTGGTGTGGCGGAGCAGATCCATCCGGTGTACTTCCATCCGGTCCATGACCAGCGCCGCGATATCTTTAAGGTGCTGCCGGTCCGTTGCGCTAAAAGCGGCCCGAGGTTTTGTGTCGGTGATGCACACCGTGCCTATACGGTGCCCGTCCGGGGTAACCAGCGGAATACCCGTGTAAAAGCGGATAAAGGGATAACCTAACACCAACGGGTTATTGCAGAAACGGGGATCTTTCCACGTATCCGGAATACATAAAATATCGTCCTGGGTTAGCGTATGGTCACAGAAGGCAATGTTTCGTGGTGTTTCTGAAAGGGTTAATCCGTAGCGGGCTTTAAAGAACTGCCGCTTATTATCGATTAACGAGACAAATGCCGTCGGCACCTGAAAGAGGCGTGCAGCCAGCATAGTCAGACGATCAAAACCGTCAGAAGGGGGCGTATCCATTAGCTGATACTGCGCCAGTACCTGGAGTCGAGCGGCTTCAGCCGTGGGATCTATCCTGCGTTTCAGAACATGTTTCCTGCGAAATGGCGTGCTATTCCCGGTGTAGCACGACGAAAAGAAAGCTGACAGCGCGAGAGTCAATCGGGTGCTCGCCTGCCGCCGGAAGAAGAGCCTGTACGTCAATCCTTAAACGAAATGTTGTTTACGGATCCCTTAACGCGGGAACTGAATGACGCCCAAGTGTAAAAAGGGAGGCGGTCTTCTGCTCTGGCATTTTTCACTTTTTGTCTGCTTTCCTGGCCCGGTGCTGACCGGAGCAGCGTAAAAGCTGCATATTCTGCCAGGTACAGACAAGCAAACAACAGGACAAATCTGTATGGGCCCGAATTTTCTTTTTTTTCAGAGGATGAGAAATTTACCCTATTCATCACTACTCCTGATTTCTATCCCGCACGCCTTTTCAGGCGCGGGCCAGAGATAACCCACGGTTTGTAATGGTTATCGGAGCCGCAGGATCAAACTTCAGCGTCCAGCTGGACTAAATGCTGTTTTTCAAGCTGATAGACAAAGGCACCTTTTTTAATTGCGTTTAAGAGGACCATTCTGTCGGGCTGTGTGCCTCGCCCTCTTCTGTGAATTTATACAAAAAAAGATAAAAAAATGTGGAGGGGGGTAAAAATAACTTTATCCTCCATTACGTTGCCAATATTGATGTTTTCCACAGCAAAAAACTGCGCTATCATAAAAAACTTTTTGTGCGGCTGTAAAAAAACAGACTCCTTTTCTCCTTATTCCAAATTTACAGGGATTGTTGGGTAAAAGGCCTTTTATAATTAAATTGTTATATCGACAGGGCGTGTTTTTTTCATCAAGAAATTAAAAGTGACAGCATTCTCTGGCAGGATTATTATTTACAGCATATATATGGTCTATCCATAGCGTCTTTCATACGGCCTGTATTTTTATTTTATCGCTTTTTTATTTTAATGTTTATTTTTGCATCAGACACAGCCTGGTGCAGAGGCCCCTAATGATTATAAAAAGTAACAGCAATAATGGACCTCGACTCCGCGCATTACAGGCACTCCTGAGTCCTGACGACAGCAGGGATGAGGTGCTCAAGAAATTTGTTCAGCTTTCAAGTCAGACGTTGGGCATTCCGGGGAGCTTTATCTCCGTACTGGATGATGAAACACAGTATGTCCGCGCGTCGCATAATTTTAACCTGTCGCATTCATCTCGTGACAATTCTCTGTGTCGGTATGTTGTAGACAGCGATAACCCGGTGGTAGTGCCAGACACCCTGCTTGACATGCGCTTTGCCACTCATCCGTTGATTATTGGTGCACCTTATATCCGCTTCTATGCTGGCGTCCCGCTAAAAAATAGTGAGGGAGTCGTGGTCGGTACCCTGTGCGTGACCGATACCCAGGCCCATCCTTTCAGCGCCAGCCAAATTACTACTCTCAGAATGCTGGCCGCCCTGGTGGTCTCTTTTCTGGATGCCTTAAATTCAGCCAGTTTTACCGATCCCGTCACGGCGCTGCCTAACCGCCAGCGTTTTATACAAGATCTGCAAAATCTGACGGCAGCAAGCAATAAAGCGCCGCTTCGGTTAATCATTATTGACTGTATTGATATGCCCCGCGCCTATGAACTGGCACGTTCTATGGGTATGGAGCCGGTAGAAAACTTGCTGAAAGATGTGGCAACGCTGCTACCACTGCGTCTGAGGCTAACGCCTGATGAACGGCTTTATACGGTTGCCACCGGTCGCATGGCTGTCCTGACACGGCAGGACAGCCACCTTAGTGCAGCATGGATCGCCGAACAATTACAGGGGATCAGCGCCGATCTTGGCGATGGGCTGTCGATTGCATTAACCATTTATACGGGGGAGCTGGACTTTATTCCCGGAGAGGCCCCGGCCCAGGAAGTGCTTCGCCGCGCCCTCAGCGCGCTGCATGAAGCTATTGGCCGGGGGCTGCCTTCGCTTCGCTTTGTTGAGGCTGTCGATGAACGGCGTACGAAGGATTTCACGCTAATGAACGACCTGGCTTCTGCGCTGCGTGGCGAACCGGGGCTATGGATTGCCTATCAGCCCAAAATTTGTCTGCACAGCGGTAAACCTGTTGGGCTGGAGGCGTTAATTCGCTGGCGTCATCCCCTTCAGGGCGAGCTCTCTCCTGCTTCTTTTGTCCCGCAGGCTGAGCAGGTTGAATTACTGACGGCGCTGACCAGCTGGATCACGGATCGCGTCGTCGATCGGTTGGCAAGATTGAGAAGCAGCCACATTCAGCTACCGATTACGATTAATATCAGCGTGCGCGACTTCTCGCATAAAAATTTTGCTTTAATGCTGGAAGATAAAATGCTGAAAGAAAAATTGCCCAACGCCCTGCTGGGGATTGAATGCCTTGAAACCGAACGCATTCTGGAAAGCCCAACGGCATTGAGCGGCCTGGACATGTTAAAGCGTAAGGGATTTACTATTTCTCTGGATGATTTTGGCATGGGCTATAGCAATATCAGCTACCTGCGACGTATGCCGCTTGATGTGATAAAACTCGATCGTTCTTTGATTCGGGATATTTCTTCTGATACCTCCTCACGGATCATTGCACGCAGTATCATCTCTATGCTGAAAGAGCTGGACTACACCGTGCTGGCGGAAGGTGTAGAAGATGAAGATGTCGTGACGACGTTAGCAGAATATGGCTGCGATCAGGCTCAGGGCTATTTTTATTCCAGGCCGTTACCAGAGGCCGAGCTGGATCAGTGGCTGGCGTGGAGGCTACGCGATCAGGGTAAGTAGTTTTTGACCAGTGGGACTCACGGGAAAATGAAAGCGTTCAAAGGCAATAAAAAAACGTTGCCGGTGAAATATTGCAAATATTGTAATAAGCCCATGACATGGCGTAAAAAATGGGAAAAATGCTGGGACGACGTGCAATATTGCTCCGATCGCTGTCGCCAATGCGCAAAACATTCTCCCCGAAAAACTGAATAATCTCTCAGTAAATTGCTGCGCCAGGGAATGCGCAGGAGCAGATCGTCTATTGCCCGCCTGTTTTGCTCTGTTTAAGCGGCAGAGGGTGCGCCGCTTTGTTTCGGCCCTTCCTGGCAATCAGCGCTAACCCTTTTTCCATAAGAGTGAATAACCTGCAGTTAACTTCGGCGCCAGGGAATGCGCAGGAGTATGTCGTCCATAGCCCCCGTTCTGCTTTTTTTAACTACCGCTCGGGCACCGTTTTGGCCAACTTTCTTTTGGCAGTCAGAACCACTCTTTGCCGGCATGGTTTGTGGCTGGCCTGTCAGCACCAGACTGTACAGCAAAAGAGTCAATCTGCTTTACCTCAGACAACCCTCTTTCCTTGCCGGGAAGCAAAAGTTTCGCCCTGGCTCCAGCTCCAGCTACGTAAGATTATTCCTAACGAAATCCGATTGTTACCAATATAAATGTGACCTGCATCACACTTTAAAGATCGAACCGCGCGATCGCTACGTTATTCCATTAAAAAATTTGAATGATAATGATTATTATTTATAATCGCATTCAATCAAAGCTGTTAACAACAATGCAACCTACCGGTAATCGGCAGGACATTGTCTTAGCACCTGAATGTATCATCCCGTTTTTAAAGGGATTTTCACTTTTTCCTGCCTTCATTTTTAGTGGAGAGTTTGCGCGGGTAAATCCTGCCTGGCTGATGTTGGCAGCGTCTTTGTTAAAGTACAGGAACTGAATATGGTCTTACGCTCATTTGCTCAATCGGCCCCCTCTTCTTCTGTTTGTGAAAACAGCGGCCCTGAAAAGTATATTTTCAATAAAGAGCAGCTGCCTGGCTGGAATCAGCAGACTCAGGATGTACTGGCACTAATGACCCGTACCCTGGAAGGCGTTGAGAAGCCCTTTAGCGGTATCCTCCCGCATGAGCTGGCCGCCGAGTTCAGCGAAGTCGATTTGGATCGCCCACTGGGGAACAATGAAGAGGCTTTGGCAGAACTCAATAAACTTTACCTCCGTGATGCTGTCTGGTTCCATCATCCCAAATATGTGGCGCACCTTAATTGCCCGCTGGTGATGCCTTCTCTGATGGCTGAACAGATCATGGCGGCCGTTAACAGCTCGGTGGATACCTGGGATAAAAGCGCTGGCGGTACGT
>NZ_DALZCD010000290.1:0-5290 GCF_031978025.1 Erwinia sp. | reverse complement strand
GGAATTAATGCAGAAAGTGCTCAACGAGGGCACGCCGAAAAATGACCGTACCGGTACCGGCACGCTGTCGATTTTTGGTCATCAGATGCGTTTCAACCTGCAGGAAGGCTTCCCACTGGTGACCACGAAAAAGTGCCATTTGCGCTCCATTATTCACGAGCTGCTGTGGTTTCTGAAAGGGGACACCAACATCGCCTATCTGAAAGAAAATAAAGTCACTATCTGGGACGAGTGGGCTGACGAAAACGGTGACCTTGGCCCGGTATATGGCAAGCAGTGGCGCAGCTGGGGGGCACCGGACGGCCGGCAGATTGACCAGCTGGCGAAAGTGATGGAGCAGCTCAAAAACGATCCGGATTCACGCCGTATCATTGTTTCTGCCTGGAACGTGGGCGAGCTTGACGAGATGGCACTGGCCCCTTGCCACGCCTTCTTCCAGTTTTACGTGGCGGACGGCAAGCTTTCTTGTCAGCTCTACCAGCGTTCCTGCGATGTGTTCCTCGGCCTGCCGTTTAATATCGCCAGCTATGCGCTGCTGGTGCATATGGTGGCGCAGCAGTGCGGACTGGAACCGGGCGATTTTGTCTGGACGGGCGGCGACACGCACCTTTACAGCAACCACCTGGAGCAGGCGAACCTGCAGCTGACCCGCGAACCGCGAGAAATGCCGAAGCTGGTGATCAAACGTAAACCGGCTTCGCTGTTTGATTATCGTTTTGAAGATTTTGATATTGAAGGCTACGATCCGCATCCCGCCATTAAGGCGCCGGTCGCTATCTGACGCAGCAAGGGAGCGAATATTCGCTCCCTTTTTTACGCTTTCCTGCTGCCGTCATCTCCGTTTTCTTCCCTGTCCTGAAGTGCAAACGCTGCTGAACTGTTGCTGCCGCTATGGCTGTTTTCTTTCCTGTCCTGAGGGGCAAACGCTGCTGCACGGCCGCTGCCGTTCTCTCTGCTTCCGTCATTAATCTGAATGGCGCCATCACAATATTGCTACCCCTCTCTGTCTTGAATTTGAGCGCCAAAGCGTATGGGCCGCGGCTGCCTGAAATTTGTTTTGGCTGGCAGGAAGAGGCGGTAAAGGCACGGCGGAAAAGGCCGTTTATTCGATGGGAGCCGCAACAAACAGAGAATGAAATACCTGAAGCGTAAACGGTTGGAAAGCCGCTCGCATAGCGGCGTTTTGCCGCTGGCAACGTTATTCACCTGCGGCACAATAGACGGATGAACAGAGCAGGCTTTACCTTACCAGAGTTACTGATCGTTATGGCTATCGCTGGCGTACTGATGACTGGCGCGGTCGGCGGCTGGCAGCAGTGGCAGCAGACACAGCGGCTGAACGCCAGCGCGCGGCAAATCCAGCATTTTTTACTGCGGCTGCGCAGCGAAGCGAACTGGCATAACCAGCAGGCGCTACTGTGGAAAACGGAGGAGGGCGGGTGGTGTTTGGGCAGCGGGCCGGTGCCGCTATCTTGCCATGGACGTCAGCGTCGAACGCTAATCGCCCCCTGGCCTGAGATAAAAATAGCCTCACTGACGGAAGGGATGGGATTTTACGGCCGCCGTAACGTGGCCAAACCAGGACGAATCGTTCTCGTCGGTGCGGCAGGCGAACGGCATATTATCCTTTCGTCCAGGGCGAGGGTGCGCATCTGTCAGGATGACTGCCCGTGAAGCGCACCGGTTTTACCCTGCCGGAAATGCTGGTGGCGTTGGCGATTAGCGGGGTGCTGATGCTGGGGGCGGCAAAATTTTTGCCGCTGTTACAGGTCGGCAATCTACGTATTCTGCTGACTTATCAGCTGCACGAAGAACTTCAGCTGGTCATGAGCACGCTGGAAAAAAGCGTGCGGCGTGCGGGCTACTGCCACGGTAAATGCCAGGGAAAAGGGCTAAGCACAGTCGGTGAGAAAAATGCCTGCCTGCTGGTGCGTTGGGATGAGAACAGTAACGGCAGCTGGGAGGGGCCCGGGAATGACAACAGTGACTATTACGGCTTCCGGCTGCGCGACGGCAATCTGGAAGCACAGCGCGGCGTGGAGAGCTGCGACAGCGGGGGATGGGAGAAAATGAACGACCCGAACAGCATGGTAATAAGTGATTTTCGCGTGCTCAGGCAGGCGCGGCAGATTCGCCTGGTGCTCCGTGGCTACGCCCGACGTTTCCCGCAGCTGCCGTTAACCGTTGAGCGCTGGATCAGGGCGGAAAATTTATGAATGTGCAGCAGGGAAGCGGCGCACTGGTGATGGTGATCCTGCTGTTACTGATGTCAGCGGCCCTGCTCAATACCACCCGTCAGCAGCTGGATGCGTCGTTAAGCCTGGTGGCAGATGAGCGGCTTTATCAGCGGCAGGCCAGCCTGGCGGCTTCGGGACTGGAAGCGGGAAAAAGGGAAACCTGGCCGTTGGCAGAGAGTTGGCGATGCCGTACGGCCAGGCAACAGCCCGAGTGGCGGGCCTGTTTTAAGATAATAACAGAAGGCGAGGCCCTGTTACGGGGTGACAGCGGCAGCAATACCGTCGCCTTCTATCAGTGGGTAATTTACGATGAACAACATGGCCGCTTACATCCGCAGCCGCACGGCTGGCTCGATTTTTGTCCGTTGGCGAAGGAGGAGGAGTGCCTGCCGGATAGTGGGGGCGCAGGGCTTTAGCCTGCCGGAAACGCTGGTGGCGCTACTGTTGTTCAGCATCAGCTCGCTGGCACTGATCCAGTATCAGCTGGCGCTGGGAAGAGGCTTTCAGCTGCAGCAGCAGCAGCGGGAAGCCGTCAGGCTGGCCCGGCAGCGGTTTGAAGGCTATCAGGCACCGGGCTGGCAGACCACGCTGGAGCAGCAAACGCTGACCGGCAGCTGCCTGCTGCTGACGTCCCGGGTTATCAGTCCTGTCGGGGCTAAAGCCGCATTGTCGCAGCTGCGCTGTATAAATGAAGACGAGCAGGAAAGCGCGGGGTTCTCTGATTAATCCGCCCGGACATCCGCAGCGCCTGTTTTAGCGAGCGTCAGCGGCGCTTAAGGTTGAGCGCCGCTTACCTCTTTAAATAAATTTCGGTTACATAAACGGTAAACGGTCTGCCAGCCGCATTTGCAACAGCCGCCGGACGGGGTAGAGTGTGCACGCAGAGCGCAACACCGTACCAGGAGCAGGCATGTTTACCGTTTATCACTCAAATCAGCTGGATCTTTTAAAAACGCTGGCGGCTTTTCATATCGAAAACCAGCCGCTGCGCGATCCTTTCCAGTCAGAAGTGGTACTGGTACAAAGCCCGGGTATGGCGCAATGGCTACAAATGTCACTGGCCGAGCAGTTTGGCATTGCCGCCAATATCGCCTTTCCGCTGCCGGCTTCTTTTATCTGGGATATGTTTGTCCGTGTTTTACCGGGCATTCCTAAAGAGAGTGCCTTCAGCAAAGCCAGTATGAGCTGGAAGCTGATGACCATTCTGCCGAAGCTGCTGTCGCGGCCAGAATTCGTCATGCTGAGCCACTACCTTTCTGACGACGAGGACAAGCGTAAGCTGTTTCAGCTTGCCTCGCGCGTGGCCGATCTTTATGACCAGTATCTGGTTTATCGGTCGGACTGGCTTAACAGCTGGGAAAAAGGGCAACGCATCGAAGGACTGGGTGAAGCACAGCAGTGGCAGGCGCCGCTGTGGGCAGAACTGGTCGCCTGGAACCGCGAGCTGGGTCACCCGGAATGGCATCGCGCCAACCTTTATGCGCGTTTTATTGCCACACTGGAACAAAGCAGCAGCAGACCGCCAAACCTGCCGGATCGCGTGTTTATCTGCGGTATCTCTGCGCTGCCGCCCGTTTACCTGCAGGCGCTTCAGGCGCTCGGCAAACATATCGATATTCATCTGCTGTTTACCAACCCCTGTCGGCATTACTGGGGCGATATTCAGGACTACGCCTTTCTGGCTAAGCTGCAAAGCCGTCGCCGTGAGCACTATAAACAGCAGCGTGAAAGCGCGCTTTTCCGGGAAGAGAATGCTGCCAGCCTGTTTAACGAGGCGGGCGAACAGCAGCTGAGCAATCCGTTGTTAGCCTCCTGGGGCAAGCTCGGACGCGACAACCTGTTTTTGCTGGCGCAGATGGAGTGCCGGGAAATCGACGCTTTTGTCGATATTGAGCCGACCACGCTGCTGCAAACGCTGCAGCACGATCTGCTGGAGCTGGAAGACAACGCCGTTATCGGGCTGAAGCGGGAAGAATGGGAAACCAGCCAGGCCAAACGGGTATTGGATCCCGATGATCAGTCAGTAACTTTTCATCTTTGCCATAGCCCGCAGCGCGAAGTGGAAGTGTTGCAGGACAGGCTACTGACGATGATGGCTGAAGATCCGCAGCTTTCACCGCGCGACATTATTGTCATGGTGGCAGATATCGACGCCTACACGCCGTTTATTCAGGCCGTTTTCGGCAATGCACCGGCGGAACGCTGGCTGCCTTTCTCTATTTCTGACCGTCGCGCCAGCCAGGCGCATCCCGCTTTACAGGCTTTTATTGCGTTGCTGAGCCTGCCCGACAGTCGCTTTACGTCCGAAAGCGTACTGGCGTTGCTGGAGGTGCCGGCAGTAGCCAGCCGCTTTGCGATTGATGAAGAAGGGCTGCGGCGGCTGCGGCACTGGGTAGGCGAGTGCGGTATTCGCTGGGGGCTGGATGACGATACGGTTCGCGAACTGGATTTGCCGCCAACCGGACAGCACACCTGGCAGTTTGGCCTGACAAGAATGCTGCTGGGCTACGCCATGCACAGCGATATCGGCCACTGGCAGGGCGTGCTGCCGTATGATGAATCCAGCGGCCTCATTGCTGAACTGGTGGGACATCTGGCCGAGCTGCTGATGCAGCTGCGTCGCTGGCGCGAGCGGCTGAGCGAGCCAAGAGCGCTGGCGGCCTGGCTACCGCTCTGCCGGGAACTGCTGGCAGATTTCTTTGCCGGTGATGCGGAAGCGGAAGCCGCGCTGGCACTGATTGAAGAGCAGTGGCAGCAGGCTATCAGCTACGGCATTCAGGCGGAATATCATCCGGCAATCCCGCTGTCGTTACTGCGCGACGAACTGCGCGCCAGGCTGGACCAGGAAAGGATCAGCCAGCGTTTTCTTGCCGGCCCGGTTAACTTCTGTACGCTGATGCCCATGCGATCTATTCCGTTTAAGGTAGTATGCCTGCTGGGAATGAACGATGGCGTCTACCCGCGGACGCTGCCGCCGCCGGGTTTCGACCTGATGAGCCAGCAGCCGAAAAAGGGCGATCGTAGCCGTCGCGATGATGACCGCTATCTCTTCC
>NZ_DALZCD010000289.1:0-5312 GCF_031978025.1 Erwinia sp. | reverse complement strand
CAAAAGCCGTTGCGGCTGTATCGGGCAAGAAAACCGTGCGTCGGCGACGGCGCTAACAACCCAACAGAGCAGAAGCATGGACTATACGAAAATCATAAAAGAGATCGGCCGCGGGAAAAATCATGCCCGCGATCTTGATTCCGCTACGGCCAGCGAGCTTTAAAGCCGGATGCTGGCGGACGAGGTACCGCCGCTTGAGATGGGCGCTATCCTGATCGCGCTGCGTATTAAAGGTGAGGGCGAGGAGGAAATGCTCGGCTTTTATCGGGCTCTGCAGGCGCGCGTGCTGACACTACAGCCTCCTGCCAGCCTGCCGATGCCGGTGGTGATCCCCAGCTATAACGGCGCACGCAAACAGGCGAACCTGACGCCGCTGCTGGCGCTGCTGCTTTCCCGGCTGGGTTTTCCTGTGGTGGTGCATGGCGTCAGCGATGACCCCACGCGCGTGACCAGTAAAGCTATTTTTGCTGCGCTGGGCGTGAAGGCCGCATCCGACATGCAGGAAGCGCAACGGCGGCTGGAAGAGGGCAGTCTGGTCTTTATATCGGTTGAAACGCTTTGCGCCCCTCTGGCGCAACAGCTCTCGCTGCGCTGGCAGCTGGGCGTGCGCAACAGTGCGCATACGCTGGCGAAGCTGCTGACGCCCTTTGGTGAAGATGCGGCGCTGCGTCTTTCCAGCGTGTCTCACCCTGAGTATATTCCGCGCGTGGGCAAATTTTTCCAGGCCGTAGGCGGTCGGGCACTGCTGCTGAACGGGACGGAAGGCGAAGTTTATGCCAATCCACAGCGCTGTCCGGCGCTGAATCTGATCGCCGGGGATGAACCGGAGCTGCTGTTGCCCCGTCAGCCGGAGTCTCCTGTTGCCCGTGATGCCTTGCCCGCGAGTAAAGAAGCCGAAACGACAGCCGAGTGGATTGGGCGTTGCCTTAATCGTGAAGTGGCGGTGCCCCAGTCGCTGCGCCAGCAGATTGCCTGCTGTTACGTTGCCACGGGCCGTGCAATGGACGTGGAAAGCGCGTTGGAACAAATAGCGAAGGCGGGTTACTGAGGCCGGCAGGCTGGACCACTTTTCTGCGCAGAGAAAGCAGCCAAAGGGCCGGGCTTCGTCAGCCGGGCCTTTTGGCGGAAGCTAAAAAAGCGCTACAGGGCGGTTGTTCAAGCCGTCGCCCGCAAAGCTGTAGGGCTAATTCACCGGCAGAAGTTTTTCCGCCAGCGCCGTCCAGAACGTAATGCCTTCCGGGATAATGTCATCGTTAAAATCGTAGCGGGCATTGTGTAGCGGAGCAGACGGAACCTTACCGTCTGCTCCTGCCCAGAAATAGGCGCCCGGACAGGCCTCCAGCATACAGGCGAAATCTTCCGACGCCATCGAGGGGCTGGTTTCCCAGTGAACCTGCTCTGGCGGCAGTAGGGCCAGCGCGCAGTCGCGAACCTGCTGCGCAGCAGCGGGGTGATTGCAGGTCACCGGATAATCCGTCAGGTAGACAATGCTGCCATCAATGCCAAGCGGCGCGGTAAACGTGGTGACAAAGTCATCGATCATGCTGCGAACCCGGCTACGCACATCGGCCTGCAGGCAGCGCAGCGTGCCGCGAAGCACGACGCTTTCCGGAATGACGTTGATAGCCTCACCGCCATTAATTTGCGTGATGCTGACGACGGCAGAGGAGAGCGGCGACAGTCGCCGGGCCGGGATCGTTTGCAGCGCCAGAATGAGCTGCGCGGCGGCCACAATCGGGTCTGCACCGTTTTCCGGCATCGCCGCATGGCAGCTTTTCCCGCGCAATGTGATCTCAAAAGCGTCCAGCGAGGCCATCATGGGGCCGCTGTTCACCGCCAGATGCCCCACGGGCAGGCCCGGCCAGTTATGCAGGCCATAGATAGCCTCCATAGGAAACAGCGTAAACAACCCCTCGTCGACCATTTTTCTGGCCCCGCCCAGATTCTCTTCCGCGGGCTGAAAAACAAAATGTAGCGTGCCGCTGAAGCGCCGCGTAGCGCTGAGATGTTTCGCCGCTGCCAACAGCATCGCCGTATGCCCATCGTGTCCACAGGCGTGCATGACGCCGGGTTGCGAAGAGCGCCACGGTGCGTTACCCAGTTCGGTAACAGGCAGGGCATCCATATCCGCGCGAAAGCCGATAGCGGGGCCAGGACCGTTTTCCAGCGTGCCTACCACGCCGGTGCTCGCCAGGCCCGTATGCACCTGCAGGCCAAACTCGCGCAGCAGCGTCGCCACGCGTTGTGAAGTCTTATATTCGTGGTAGCCCAGCTCCGGCTGAGAGTGAAACTGCCTGCGCCATTCAATGGCTTCCTGAATCAGCGAAACGGGGATCATATCTTCTCCTTTACGGACGATAAGCCGGAAGGCGGGCGCAACACTGCGCCGGGCAATAATGGTTCAAAAGTGCGGGGATCAGAGCAACATATTCTCTATTTCCTGCCAGTTTTTCACCCGGCGATAGCCGGTCACCTGCAAATTGTGCGGCGCGCTGTAGAGGATGCCTTCGCCACAAAACCCTTCAAAATTGTGGGCGTTGTCATCAATCATATAATCCGCATTGATAATGCTTTTATTGCCGCAGAAGACAATGTTGCTGGGTTTAATGGCCGGAAAGTGAGTCTTGAGCCAGCGAAATTTAGCATTAAACGAGGACGGCATTTGCATCGCGGCAGTGGTAATGAATATCTCGTAACGCTGGCTCAATGCCTCGATGACACGCTGGCTGTCAGCAATCACGTCGAGATCGCCAAAGAACTCTACGTCCTCGCTGACCTGACTAAAAATTTCCTGCAGCATCTCCGGCTTTTCCTGCGCCAGGCTGAACAGGTTCAGTTCGTTGTGCGCCAGTTCCAGCGAGAAATGGCGGTTAAAGGTGGCGACCATTTTGGGATGAAAGTCGGCGATGACCTCATCCATATCAATTGCAATTCTCTTCATTATCGCTCCATGCCTGCGCTCGTGATGAAGAACATCATACCAAAAAACGGGAGAAAGCAGGGTTTCGCGCCGTATTAAGCAGCGGCGACCTGACGGAAAATAGTGCGGAGCGTGGCTTTCTGAACAAGCTGTTTATCGCCGTCGCCGCTTACGGTGCGGGCATTGGCATCACTTTAACAAATCGTTCGTCGGCCGCGCCTGATAGCGGTGGTGAATAAGCTAAAAGAAAGTGGTCTAAGCCGCCCCTGACGAGGCGACGAAAAACGACTCAGGATGGGCGGGCATCCGGCCTTACCAAATCAAAACGCAGCTCATCACTGATGGCGTAGTAGGCGCTGGGGCCGCCCGCGCGCAAAATAGGGTTTGCTTTCGCTGTCTGGTAAATACCGTTTTCCAGCAGCTTTTGATCGATATGGATCGCTACCGCTTCACCCAGCACCAGCCACTGCTCCAGCTTGCCGCCATCGGCATCTTGCAGCTGGATAACCTGCGTCAGCTTGCATTCAAAATTCACCGGGCTTTCAGCCACCATGCTCACGGCCACCTGCGTGCCGGGAATGGGCGTGACGCCGGAAAAGGCAAACTCATCCTCGCCGCGCGGCAGTGAGGCTGAACTTTCATTCATCGCTACGGCCAGCTCGCGAGTGGCCAGATTCCAGACAAATTCGCCGGTTTCCACGATATTTGCCACGCTGTCCTTCCAGCCCTGGCTGGAGAAACCAATGATGGGCGGCTTATAGTTAAAGCAGTTAAAAAAGCTATAGGGCGCCAGATTGCGCTCGCCGCTGGCGCTTTGTGAACTGATCCAGCCGATGGGACGCGGGCCGATAATGGCGTTTAAAGGGTCGTGAGGCAAACCGTGACCAAGACGCGGCTGATAAGTATGGCGGGAAGAGGACATCTGAACTCCTGAAAAAAGGGTAGTCATTACATAGTAGCCGCTTCGCCGTGGGAAAAAAGGCGGGAATTGTTTACGATCTTTACCGCAGCAGGTATCTTACGCGCCTGCAGATAAGAGAGCCGTTCATGAAAAAGATTGTCGAAAAAACCCAGCTTCATCCTCGTAACCGCCATCGTGGCCGCTATGATTTTCCCGCGCTGATTGCCAGCCATCCGCCGCTGGCGAAGTATGTGGCGGTTAATCAGTACGGTGATGAGTCGGTAGATTTCGCCGATCCGGCTGCGGTAAGAATGTTAAATCAGGCTCTGCTGAAGCATTTCTACCAGGTTGAGCAGTGGGCAATCCCCGAAGGATTTCTTTGTCCGCCGGTGCCGGGCCGTGCTGACTATGTCCATCATCTGGCCGACCTGCTGGCAGAAGATAATCGCGCCGTCGTGCCGCGCAGTATTAACGTGCTTGATATCGGCTGCGGGGCCAACTGTATTTATCCGCTGATTGGCTATCGGGAGTATGAGTGGCGTTTTACCGGCAGTGAAATTAATGAAGAAGCGATGCGTGCCGCTAACGCTATTATTGCCGCCAATCCGGGTCTGAATCGCGGTATCCGTCTGCGTCGCCAGAAAAACACGCAGGCGATCTTCCAGGGCATTATCCACAAAAACGAGCAGTACCATGCCGTGCTGTGTAATCCGCCCTTCCACGCTTCCGCCATCGAAGCGCAGCAGGGGACTCAACGCAAGGTGCGTAACCTGGGGCTGGATAAAAATGCGCCGTTAAATTTTGGCGGTCAGCAGGAAGAATTGTGGTGTGAAGGCGGCGAAAAAGCCTTTATCAGCCGCATGATTAATGAAAGCGCGGATTTTGCGAAGCAGTGCGTCTGGTTTACTTCGCTGGTGTCCCGCCGCGAAAATCTGCCCGAGTTATGGCGCGCGTTGGAGCAGGTCGGCGCGGATACCGTACGCACCGTAGAAATGGCTCAGGGGCAGAAACAGAGCCGTTTTATCGCCTGGACCTTTATGGACAAAACGGCCCGCGAACGCCAGATGAGCCGGCTGTAATCGTCTCATCGCCGGCGTCTTTATTACTCCGGCGCCGGGAGGGAAGGTAAAACGGCGGCGGCGTCCGGCTCGCTGCCGTTTTGCATAACCTGAACCGTTGGGTGCGGTGCTTTAATCCCCGCCACATCAAAATGTTTTTTCAGTTTATTGTCGAGCGCAAAACGCACCGTCCACTGCTTCAGCGGCTGACGTCCGTTACGCTTTTCAGCACCGTTTTATTATCTTCTTCAGGGAACGCCAGGACGGGATCGTTGGGTTTAGCGTTACTTTCGGAAGCACTGTGCAGCGGGTTAATCAGCTCGGTTCGCGATGCCTCATTTTGCAGGATAGTAGCCAGCGCGGCGTAAGCGGCTTTTTCTCTGCCAGACCCAGACCCAGACCCAGACCCAGACCCAGACCCAGACCCAGACCC
>NZ_DALZCD010000288.1:0-5323 GCF_031978025.1 Erwinia sp. | reverse complement strand
GACCCAACAGGATGCCGATACGCTCGGTATGTCCCTGCCCGCTTTAAAGCGTATGCAGACCGACCGCGCCTACGCCGCGTTTACGCGTGAGAAAAAGCTGGATGGCATGTTATTTGCCATCCA
Source organism: Erwinia sp. (assembly GCF_031978025.1). Lineage (NCBI taxonomy): Bacteria > Pseudomonadati > Pseudomonadota > Gammaproteobacteria > Enterobacterales > Erwiniaceae > Erwinia > Erwinia sp. The sequence goes on along the minus strand of NZ_DALZCD010000288.1, from coordinate 5,200 downwards.
GCTGGCCGAGCCAGATAAAGCCGTGGCGGCCGAGGCTATCGAAGCCTATTTACGCGAGCACGCTGCTGCACTGGGAATGAGCTGGGAAGAATTTTGCATTAAAAACGAACTGTAGCCTGCGCTTATGTTTCTTTCCGGCGTACCGTTTTTTACGCCGGAAAGAAGCAGGTTTAGTACCGTCTGAGGTGAGAATGCTCTCAAACAGAAATACGCAGTGATGAATAATGCTTACATCCTCCATTTTTTCGGTATATATAGCATGACCTTCCCGGGGAAGTGCACAATCACGCCAGGCTGAAGACGGTTACAGAAGATTGAAATCAGCGAACTATAAGGATATTATTTGCGCGTTTTTTCGCATGGTTAATTTAGCCTGCCTTTGCTTCATTGCCGCACCGGGGGGCATGATGCCTTACCTGTTTGAATCATAAATATTTTTAAAGTCAGGAAGCCAGCCGTTCTGGTTAGCAGGATAAGCGCAGGCCGTGCTCGCGGCGTTGCCTTAAATAAAATTTGAGCCATCGAAATGCCATTAAGCAAATATAAAATCAACCTGATTATCTTGTTATTTTTTATCACTCTCTGTATGGCGATGCTGGGGCTTTACTGCCGCACCAATGCTGCTCTTTCTCTTTTTTGGCCCTGCAACGCGATGCTGCTGGGAATGCTGGTTCGCTTTCCCCAGTTTAGCTCGGCCCTGACTTTTGCGGCTGTTTATGCCGGACTGGTCACGGCGGATATCGCTTTTGGTACGCCCGTCGCCGCCTCGATGGGCATGGATGCAGCTAACCTTTCTTTTATCGTTACCGGACTTGGCGTGTTGCTGAGCGGCAATTCCTCTTCACGCCGTCAGGCGGCGCTAAACCGCGTTTTTCCGGCCTCCATCGTAGGGGCGGCAGTGTGCGCAATTATTGGATCGGTGGCCAGCCAGCACTATTTCCATGACGATCTGCTGCAGGGCTGGATCTCCTGGTTTTGCGAGCAGCTTTCCACTTCTATCCTGCTGCTACCGGTGATCATTACCCTGCCGCGTAGCGATGAAATCAATGAGCTGATCAGGGAGTGCCGTCAGGCTTCTCCGCTGCCGCTGATTTCGCTGGGCATTTCCCTTGCCGTCGGGATTAACGTAGGCGGTGGCGGCAGCCTGATTTTCCCCCTGCCGGCCCTGATGTGGTGCGCGGTCAGCTACCCGCTTTTTATCACCTGTATGCTGACGCTAATCACGGGCATCACGGAAATTATCCTGGTCGCCAGCAATGTCTTAACGATTCAGGGGAGAGACGATTTCTTTCTTATCGACAGCCTGGCTTCCGCGCGGTTAGGCGTGGCGGCGATGACGATCAGCCCGCTGATCGTTGCCCTTAGTGCCACCGCCAATAAAAAACTGGTGGCGCGCATTACGCGCCGGGCCGATTACGATCTGTTGACTGGCGCGCTGACCCGTAGCGGGCTGGCAGCCCGGCTTGACGCACTTATGGCGCGTAGAGATCATAATTTTAACGGCGTTGCTTTTGTTGTGGATATCGATCGCTTTAAAAATATCAATGACACTTATGGTCATGCGGCCGGGGATTATGTGCTGGCGCAAACCGTCGAGCGTATTCGCCAGACGCTTCAGCAAACGGCGATCGTGAGTCGAATGGGCGGAGAGGAGTTTCTGATTTTGATTGAGGAGATCTCGCTGCCTCGCGCTTTTTTGCTCGCCAATCGGCTGCGTCAAAGCATTGAGCAGCATACGATCATGCTGAACGAGGAAGATTTAAGCGTGACGATCAGTATTGGCATCAGCCCGCTGGAGGTGGTGGATGCCAGGACGCTGGATGAGGCCATCAAGAGCGCGGATAAACAGCTTTATCTGGCTAAAAGTAGCGGACGAAATCGGGTGTGCCCGGAAGTGATATTATAAAAAAAAAGGCCGCCATCACTGGCGGCCAAAGCCTTGGCGGCTAATAGTAAGCAATTTTACGGTCTGTACCGTTAATGTTGACCGTGACATAGCCTGCGGCTGTCGTGGTCGAAGGTGCTGTTGCGGTAGTGGTAGCTATCGTCAGCACTCCTTTCTCATTGGCGCCTACGCCTGCCAGTCCGTTATGCAGGCTCATCCTGGCATTAACAACCGTTGTACCAAGCAGGTTGGTATCGGTCACTTCCACAAGGCTTGGCTGGTAAAAACAGCATTCGCCGGAGTCAAAGCGGCTGGGGCCCGTTGCCCGCAGGCTGAACGAGGTATCGCCGCTATTGGCTTTCACTTTGATAAAGACTTCCGCGTAAGTCATGCCGATACGGTTAATCTTTACGTCGAGTACAGAAGGCAAACCTTTATGCTGCATATCGCCATAAATACCGTTCCAACAGCGAGAAATATTCAGCCAGGTGAGACAGGAGCCCGTAGAGGTGGTGGGGTTGCCCGCCGTTCTGTCCAGCGCTTCCGTACTCAGTTTGCCGATAATTTCAAATACCCACTGAAGGTTATCTTTCGGGAAGTTAATTTTTCCCAAATTAAACCATTTATCGGTGCTGGTATTGTTGGTGACACGGTAGCCAGAGTACCAGCCGGGCCGAATCGATCCACTCAGCGAAATACCGTAGTTTTCATCACGGCGCCAGCCGTACTCATAGGTGGAGAGCCAGCGGCTCTGGTCGTCAAAGCTTAAATCTAACGCACTGCCGCTTTGTAGATTAAGCTGACGCAGCTGCACACGGCTATTGGTCATATCCAGCTTGTTAGGACAATCTTCCACGCTCAGCGCATCGATAATCCACTGACCATCCCTCAGGTTGCCCGGGAAGCGGCTGTGCTCAATCCAGACGTTGTAAATAAGCCCCTGCGTCACACGCGGCATGGAGATGGCCGCATCCCCGTAACTGTACTGAAAGTTCGCGTTGGTCAACTCCACGGCCGTTGAGTGATCCCATGAACCGGCCGCCGTGCTGGAGTAACCGATGTCGAAAATCCTGCCGTAGGTGGTTGTGGTGTAGATCTGGTTAAACTTGGTGTCCAGGGTATCCTGCAGCTTGATGACTGTCCCGCCGCAATATTGCGCGCGAAAACCATCCAGCAGCACGGACTGCCCCGCGACGATGGTATTTTCGAAGAACGGCTGCGTATTCGAACACATCTCCGCGGTAATCAGCCCCGTATTGGTTTTAACGTCCGCCGCCGTCTGACCATCCCAGCAGATACCTTTGATGGTGGTACGTCGTGACTTAACCTTGAATACCGGCGATGACGATTTGTCGGAAACAATGGTCGTACGCGGGATAGCCCCATGGGGGTTATGGTCCCCGAAAATGTAGAAGAACGCCGTCTCTGATGCTGAGATATCGATTGGCTTAACCAGAAACTTACCGGCCGGGAAGCGCACGGCAATGTCCCGCATGCTGGTATTGTAAGTCTGCGCCCAGTTCAGCATATTTTTAACCGGCGTGGTGTCGTCATTCACACCGTCACCGCGTGCACCGAAATGAAACAGGTTCACCTCATCCGGATCGTCCACCACGCGACGCCAGTAGAAACCGTTACCGATAGCCAGCGTACCGCCATTATCCGCAGGCAAAGACGTAGTGATATAACCAACAAAATTACCGCCGCCACGATAGTAGTTATCGTTATTATAATAACGACGAAGAATAGCCAGATCGCCAGTTTTAGATGGCGCAGTCGTTCTCAGTTCAGCAAAAGAGTTAACTTCAATCATAATAGCCTCCGCGACAATAAGCAGGTGCAAATTGCCTGTAGTGAATAAAAATAGGTAAAGTTATTTAGCCCTTATTATTTTCCACCCTTTCCTTCCTGGAAGGCGGTAATCCTTTTTATTTTGTGCAGACTTTATTCCAAGTATCGTTATGCACATTTATTTCCTTCACTGTCCTGATGTCCATGAGCTGCCAGTCCTGCCCGTACGTTTTAATAGGGGAGAAAAGCGTACAGGATGAATCCACTATGCTATCGGGGCTGCTTGTCGTTGTATTCCGACTCACGCAGCTTACGACGAGCATCGACATCGTTAAGAGTATTATTTGCAGCCTGTACATTTTTGGCTTCCTCACTATTTTTTGCCTGCTTTGCAGCAACTGCAGCTACGTGCTCACTTTGTACTTTTGCCGCTTCGACCTCTGCTTTGGCTTTTTCCTGCACCTTGCCGGTTTTTTTCCCGCCGAACCAGCTGGCTACAATGGCCGCTATCACCATGCCAATACCGGCCAGAAGGTGCCAGCTCCCGCTAAATAATGAGAGAAAGGGGGTCATTTTTTATTTTCCTTAGCTTGCGATATCTCTGATGAAGGCCCCACTTCCGGCGGATGAGGCTTACCCGGCCCGGGTGTTTGTTCTGCCGTCACCGACGATAACTCGGGGGTAACAGGCGACGGGGCACCGGCTCCCGGTGCATCAGGCCTGCCGGGGACATCCTTTTGCTGGGCAGCGATTAACGGCACCGTCTGAGATGAAGGCGGCTGCGTATTGGTATTTGACGTTCGGGGTCGTCCAGGCATGGCCGTTTGCTCCGACGTTACCCATGAAATCGTGGGCGATACCGCGGCCGGTAGCCCGGCACCCGGTACTTTTGGCCGGCCAACCGTCGCCGTTTGTTCCGATGCTACCAGCGAAACCGCTGGCGAGACGGCTAACGGCGCACCGGTGTTTGGCTCACCGCCCACGGATAGTGGCTTTTCTGCCCCCGCCGGAGGCGTCACCGAGGCCCCCTCCTGCATTTTTTTTGGCCTCCCGACGGCAGGGGTTTGCTCTGCCGTCACCAGTGAAACCGCCGGTGAAACGGGCGTTGGCTTACGGGTTTGTTGCCCGTCTGGCCTGGCAGGCAACGAGGTTTGTTCTACAACCACCAGCGAAACCTTCTGCGACGTAGCTGGCTGCGTATTAGTGTTTGTTGTCCTGGGCCTGCCGGGTACAGACGTTTGCTCGGCGGTCACGATTGAAAGCGTGGGCGAAACGGGTGATGGCGCGCCCGTTTCGGAACGTTTCGGGCGTCCCACCGCTGCCGTTTGCTCGGCAGTCACCCACGAAATCGTTGGCGATACGGGAGATGACGTCCCGGCTTTTGAAGACAAAGGTCCCGCTGGTGAGGTTTCCCCCTGATCCTCTGGCGGCGCAGCTGCCGGGTCTGTCTCCGGTGCTGGTGACGCTGGCGCAGCTGCCGGGTCCGTTTCCGGTGCCGGTGACGCTGGCGCGGCTGCCGGGTCC
>NZ_DALZCD010000287.1:0-5338 GCF_031978025.1 Erwinia sp. | reverse complement strand
CTGAGCCGCTGACCGTAAGTCGTTGTGCCGTCTCAGTGGTTGCGCATTATAGGGATCCGTTCGGATAGCACAACCCTTTTTTTGATCTTTCTTTCCGACCGCTGATTTTTCACGCTCATCGCTGTGATAACGGACGATTCGCACAAAAATAGCGCTAATTTTACCGAAATTATTGATCGCCACAGGCCTGCGGCACTAGGCTTCGTCGATCCTTTTTACGAATGAGAGACCATTATGTCCGGAAATTTACGTCCTTATAAAGATACGTCGCCTCAATGTGGTGAACGCGTCATGGTAGATGCTTCAAGTGTAGTGGTGGGTAACGTGCAGTTAAGCGATGACGTCAGTATCTGGCCGTTGGTTGCTATCCGTGGAGATGTAAACCACGTCGTTATTGGAAAACGAAGTAATATTCAGGATGGCAGCGTTCTACATGTCACTCATAAATCATCTACTAATCCGCAAGGTTTCCCTCTGATAGTTGGAGAGGATGTTACGGTCGGCCATAAGGCCATGCTCCATGGTTGCACAATTGGCAATCGGGTTCTGGTGGGAATGGGGTCAATATTGTTGGATGGTGTAATAGTAGAGGAAGACGTCATGATTGGTGCCGGTAGCCTGGTCCCGCCAGGTAAGCGCCTGGCCAGCGGCTTTCTTTATCTGGGCAGCCCGGTAAAACAGATTCGGCCGCTTACCGAAGCTGAACTTAGCGGCCTGCTTTACTCATCGAACAATTATGTGCGCTGGAAGGATGACTATCTGGCTCAGGAAAGCCAGATCCAGCCCTGAGCATCTTCCTGTTCCGCTTTGATGGCCCCTTCCGCTTCCTCTTCCAGATCCCAGCGATGTTGACGGAAGCTTTCTCTCACCTCTTTATCTTTACCAAAACGGCGGATCAGCGATTCGCCGCTAATAGCACAGAGAACCTGAAAGCCATTAACAAGAGCGGGGAAACAGATCGCGTTTGCCTCCTCGTCCCACCATTCACGATCGGGAAAAAGGATCGCCTGATTCATGCCTGGAGTTCCGCCTGCAGAGTAGCAATCACCGGCGCGACATCCGGAAAGACGTTGTGCCATAAAAAGAATGACCAGGCCGCCTGTCCTACCAGCATGCCAAGCCCGTCCGCCCAATGTGTTGCGCCCTGCTCCCGACACCAGCGTAGGAAAGGCGTCACGCCAGGCTGATAGAACATATCGTAACAGCGGGTTTTGGGGCCGATTAACGAGGCGGGGATAGCCGGTATTTCACCGCCAACGCCGCTGGAGGTAGCGTTGATAATCAGGTCAAACTGCATCGTCTCCAGGCTGTCCGTCGACTCAGCGGCGATTTCGCCGGCATGTCGGAAAAGTTCAGCTAACGTCTGTGCTTTTTCCAACGTGCGATTAGTGATGGTCAACCGACAGTTTAAAGACAACAGAGGCAGGATCACACCGCGAGCGGCACCGCCAGCGCCCACCAGCAGCACGCGGTCACGCGGTTTGATTAACGAGAGTCTTTCTAAATCGGTTAGCAGGCCAATCCCATCGGTGTTGTCCCCCAGCAGCCGCCCGTCATCCAATTTCTTAATGGTGTTGACCGCGCCTGCCAGCGAAGCGCGCTCGCTCAGCTCATTTACCAATCGATAGGCCTGCTCTTTAAAAGGTAGCGTAACGTTTGCCCCTGCACCGCCCTGAGCAATAAAGGTTGCTATCGCCCCTTCAAAATCATCAGCCGGCGCGCAAATACGACCATAAGGATGAGGGATGCCGGTCTGCTCCGAAAAGAGCTGATGGATCCGTGGCGATTTGCTGTGATTAATTGGATTACCAAATACCGCAAAGTTTCGCATCGTTTATCCCTGTCGGATCAGTTCGCCGGTTAAAGCATCGCGAATTTCAGAAGGATTGACTCGTCCACCCGTCTCGGCCTGTAAAACAGGAAAATTATCACCAAACTGCTGATGGACTTCTGCGGCGCTGCGACAAGGCGGCAGGCCGGTCAGGTTGGCACTGGTGGAAACCAGCGGCTTACCAAAAGCCTCGCATAGCTGACGAACATGGGGATGGGCGCTGACCCGCACGGCCAACGAATCAAACCGTCCTGTCAGCCAGCGAGGAGTGGCTTTACGAGCAGGCACTACCCATGTTACCGGGCCAGGCCAGAACGAGAACATTTTTTCCTTCTGTTCTGTCGTCAGCTGCGTTTCATCAAGATAGGGTCGTAGCTGCTGGTAATCCGATGCTATCAGAATTAATCCTTTTTCCACCGGACGCTGTTTTAATGCCAACAGCGCCATGACCGCTGATTCACTGTCCGGATTGCATCCCAGACCAAATACGGCTTCGGTAGGGTAAGCAATAACGGCATCCTGTCGTAAGTGCGCAAGGCAGGCATCCAGCGAGCCTGCCGGGTAGTTATTCTTCAATGCTGTTTCCTGCTGTAACGGGCTTGCCGCAGGCTTTGCTGGCACAGAAGCGCCTGACGCCGCGCGCGGTTTTTTTCTCAATTAATAGAGGGAAATGGCAAAATTCGCACTCCCCTTCTACCGGTGTAAAGTTGACTGCAAACTGGCAATCCGGATAACGGTCGCAGGCATGAAACGTCTTGCCATAGCGTGAACGCCGTTGCACCAGTTTCCCGTGCTCGCATTGCGGACAGGCAAGAGTCGTTTCGTCGGGTTTATCAATCAGCTCTGTATGCGTGCAGTCAGGATAGCGGCTACAGCCGATAAACATGCCGTAGCGACCCTGGCGCAAAGCCAACTCTGCCTGACAAACAGGACAAAACTGACCTTCGAGGATTTTAACAATATGGCCGTCAGCCTGATTTTTAAGGGGGCGGATATAGTCACACTCAGGCCAGGCCTGACATCCCAGAAAAGCGCCATGCTTTCCTGAGCGAATGACCAGTTCCGCCCCGCACTGTGGGCAAGGCTCATTTTTTCGCACAGCGAAAAGCGCTGTTTTATTCATAGTATTTCTGACACGAAGACGTTCTTCAGTGCACTATTCCTTCATTGACATCGAAAAGAAGTTCTTCCACCTGTTGGTAGGCATTTTCACATCCGGGGATGTTAAACAGCACCATCAGCACTACCCACTTGAGATCTTCAAGATCAAACTCCAGCGTATCCAGCGCCATAATACGCTCAATCACCATTTCGCGGGTTTCCAGATTGAGTACCTGGATTTGCTCCAGGAACAAAATGAAACCCCGACAGTTGGCATCCAGCCGCTGGCTTTCTTCTTCGGTATAGATCCTCATGGAAAGCGGATCGGCAGCAAGTAGAAAAGGTGCCGCCAAACCATCCTGATAATCCGCCAGCTTTTCTAACCAGTTCAACGCATTATAAATATCTTCACGATGAAAACCGGCGTCGGTCAGATCGTCCGTCAATTTATCCTGATCGACGCGCATCTCTGCTTCGCTATGAATATACGTTTCAAATAAATACATCAGTACGTCGAACATGGCTTGCCCTCCTCAATCGGACATAGCCGCCGGGTACAGCTGCGATCCACCCTGCTAACTCCAGCTCAAGCAGCTTAGCTACGATGGCTGGCACAGGTTGACAGGCACGTTCAGCGACGACATCAACAGGTGTAACCTCATCTCCTACGTTAGCCAACACCTCGGGAAATGGCAATGAACTATTGTCTTCAACAGCAGAATATATTGTTGTATTTTTCGCCAGAGGCAACCATTTTAAATCGCTCTGTAACTGTTCAAGGATAGTATTGGGATGGGAGGTCAGTAACGCACCCTGCTGTATCAGCCAGTGCGTGCCCTCACTACCGGGGTTACCGATGGCGCCGGGCAGCGCATAAACCTCGCGATTTTGCTCTAAGGCCAGCCTGGCGGTAACCAGCGAGCCGCTTTTCAGGGCCGCTTCTACCACCAGCACACCCAGGCTCAGGCCGCTAATAATTCTGTTACGCCACGGAAAATGCCATGCAAGCGGCGCGTCAGCGAGCGGAAATTCAGAAATGAGCGCGCCGCCCCCGGCGATAATGGCTTTCGCCAGTGTGGAGTGTTGCCGCGGGTAAATGTTTTCCAGCCCGCTACCTAATACCGCCAGCGTTTTTCCCTTTACCTCTAATGCAGCCCGGTGGGCAATACCATCGATACCCAGTGCGAGCCCACTGGTAATAGTAATACCGCTGAGCGCAAGCGTTTCTACAAAACAGGTTCCCCAGTTTCTGCCATAGGCAGAACAATTGCGGCTACCGATAACTGCTATCTGCGGCGTACTCAGCACCGCCGGATCGCCTTGTACAAAAAGGGCGGCGGGGAAATCATAGATGTTTTTCAGTAACGGCGGGTACGCGGGGCTGTTGCAGGGAATAAAGTGATGGTCATCCTGTTCCAGCCAGGCGAGCGTACGCTCGATTACCGTTCGATCATAAGACAGGAAGGCGTCGGCTTGTTCTGCTCGCAGGCCTGCTTCAAGCAGCGTATCTTTATCTAATACCGTCTTGCACCGTAGCCTGACGGCCAATGCCTCACGCCGTAATGTGGGTAGCTGCTTTACGGCTGACAAACGCAGCCAAATCTCCGTTGCCGTCATCGGTGCCATCCTTGCCCTGGGCTTTGGTTAACATAGCGGGAATGCTGTCAATCATGAGGCGAAATGTCTACAATAAGAGAGATAAATCTCTTATTCCTTGAACACAAATCTGGAAAGTTATGTCCGTTTTGCAGGTATTACATTATCCCGACGATCGCCTTCGCATCGTCGCTAAGCCCGTGGCAGAAGTTAACGCCGATATACAGCGTATCGTTGATGATATGTTCGACACCATGTATGCCGAAGAAGGTATTGGCCTGGCGGCGACACAGGTCGATATTCATCAACGAATTATCGTTATAGACGTTTCTGAAAACCGCGATGAGCGTCTGGTGTTAATCAATCCGGAGCTGCTGGAAAAAAGCGGCGATACCGGTATTGAAGAAGGCTGTCTTTCTATCCCGGAACAGCGGGCGCTGGTGCCACGCGCTGAAAAAGTAAAAATTCGCGCACTGGATCGTGAAGGTAAAAGCTATGAGCTGGAAGCGGACGGCCTGCTGGCCATCTGTATACAGCATGAAATGGATCATCTGGTCGGCAAACTTTTTATTGATTATCTGTCGCCGCTGAAGCGCGATCGTATTCGTAAAAAACTTGAGAAGCTTTATCGCCAGACGGCTCAGGACTGATGAACATCTGAAGAAGGGAAACCCGTGTCCGACTCCTTAAATATTATCTTTGCCGGCACGCCTGACTTTGCAGCGCGTCATCTTGATGCGCTGCTGTCGTCCAGCCACAAAATAGTCGGCGTTTTTACTCAGCCCGATCGACCAGCCGGCCGCGGCAATA
>NZ_DALZCD010000286.1:0-5366 GCF_031978025.1 Erwinia sp. | reverse complement strand
GACGCTCGATAGCGGTGCTCAGAGAAGCCTGTGATTTGTTCAGGTTGTTCTGAGTAGTCAGTGACATGATGTTAGTGTTAATAACGGACATAATAGTTTCCTTCAAAATCAGTTAGTTTGTTAGGCTGAGCTTTTCACGCTCACGGCGTCTGTCACCGTTACTGAAGTTATCGGTTAGGTTAATCTGAACTTTAGAAAAAAAGTGAAAAACCTGTTAATCCGCTGTATTGACACATGAAATTACCTTTATTATGTCCTTCCAACTGCCCGTTTTACACGCTACCACTCTCATCATAATAGCCGCAGGTTGCAGAAACGATCTCTCTAATTACCTATAGATTCCCTGCTTATTCTGCCTATTAAAATTTTCCCTCTGGCGTAAACTTTTTATCTCAGCGGCCGATATGTGTTTTGCACCTATCTCATTCTTAAGGATCTCTCATGGCAAGTGTAAGCTCGCTCGGAGTCGGTACCAGCCTCGATCTGGATAGCCTTTATACCAGCTTAGAAACCGCTGAGAAGACAAAGCTGACGACGATTACTAAGCAGCAGTCTACCTATAATTCCCAGCTCAGCTCTTACAGCAAGCTGCAGAGCTCTATGGCAGCACTGGAAACGGCAGCGGCGGCATTAACCAAGCCAGCGGCTTTTAGCGCAACGGCGGTTACCAGCACCAATACCGCTTTTACCGCCACGACCAGCGCGACGGCCTCCACCGGCGACTACAGCGTTAACGTTACGCAGATTGCTAAAGCACAGACGCTGATGTCCGGTTCGTTCAGCAGCAACAGCACCGCGCTGGGTGGTACCACCAGCGGCAACAGCCGCACGCTGACCATTGCCCAGGGCGGCAGCAGCACGCCGCTTACGCTCACGCTGACCGATAGCCAGACATCGCTGTCTGGTATTGCTGATGCTATTAACAAAAGCGCCGGTAACGTCAGCGCCAGCATTATTAAAGCCTCCAGCGGTGACTACCGCCTGATGCTCAGCTCGAAGACCACCGGTACCGACAGTGATATGACCATCAGCGTGACCGGCGACGATACGTTGCAAAGCGCCATTGGCTACAGTGCCAGCGCCAGCGGCACACAGAACATGTCGGTGCAGACAGCTTCTCAAAACGCCAAGCTGAGCGTTAACGGCGTGGCGATTGAGCGCAGCAGCAACAATATTAGCGATGCTTTAACCGGCGTGACCCTGAACCTGAACGCCCCAAGTAAAGATGCGTCTACCGAGACACTGACGGTTTCACGCTCCATTGACGACAGCAAAAAAACCATCAATGCTTTTGTCACGGCTTATAACTCGCTGAAGTCGACCATAGCTTCGGTGACCAAATATACAGCTGTCACGGCTGGTCAGTCTCAGTCAAGCAGCAACGGTGCGCTGATTGGTGACAGTACCGTGCGTGCGGTAGAAAACAGTATGAACTCGATCCTGACTACGGTGCAGGGCGGCTCTTACTCAATTTTAGCGCAGCTGGGCGTCACTATCGACCCGAGTACCCAGAGTGACGGCTCAACCGGCGCGCTGACCGTGGACGACACCAAACTGACTACGGCGCTGACCAATAACCCGCAGGCTGTCAGCCAGTTCTTTATCGGCGACGGCACCTCTACCGGTTTCGCTACCAAGCTGGACAGCACGCTGACCTCCATGCTGAGTACGACGGTAGGCAAAGAAGGGATCATTCAAAACGCGAAGGACGGCATTAACGATACGCTGAAAACGCTGAGCGATCGTTACGATCAAATGAGCGACTCGATTGACGCGACGATGGCCAGGTATAAAACGCAGTTTACGAACCTTAGTTCGCTCGTGAACTCGCTGACCAACACGTCGACCTACCTGACGTCGCAGTTCTCTTCAACTTCATCCAGCTAAGTAAGCCGGGGACGATATGTACAAAGATTCAGGAGCACAGCTCTACCGCAAAGTAGGTTTGGAAAGCAGCGTGCTGGGTGCCAGCCAGCAGCAGCTGACCACGCTGTTGTTCGACGGGGCGCTTAGCGCCCTGGTTCGCGCACGGCTGTTTATGCAGGACGGGCAGATTGAAGGCAAAGGTAACGCCATTTCCAAAGCCATCAACATCATTGAAAACGGCCTGAAAGTGGGTCTGGTGGAGGAAAGCGGCGATGAACTGGCTGCTAACCTGCTCGCGCTCTATGACTATATGATAAGACGCCTTCTTCAGGGTAATTTGCAGAATAATGTTGCTGCCGTTCAGGAAGTAGAAGATCTGCTGCGCAACATTGCCGATGCCTGGAAAGAGGTTACTGCTACTACTGTTTTTCAGGACGCCGTTTAATGAATATTGCACCGCATCTGCTCTCGCTTTACCAACAGCTTTTAGTGCTCAGCCAGTCAATGTTGCGTCTGGCAACAGAGGGTGAGTGGGATAAATTGATTGAAATGGAAGTTGATTATGTCAGTGCGGTGGGAAAACTGGCGGAGTCTACGCAGCAGACACCCGTCCCGGCTCAGACTCAGGATCAGTTGCGTCCTGTGCTGCGCCATATCCTTTCCAATGAAGCAGAATTGAAAACTTTACTGCAGGCACGTCAGGCAGAGCTGGCAGAGCTAATGAGTCAGACCAGCCGCCAGAAAACGGTTAATCAGGCCTATGGCGGCATGGCGGGTGTCATCCTGTTCCCGCAAAACGCCCAGGGCGTTTAATCCCTTCCGGCATCTTAGCCGAGCGAAGCCAGTAAGCGCAGCGGAAAATATTTCTGCGCTTACCGCGCTTTTCCCGCCGCCTCCTCCATACTTCAGTTTCCCGCTGATGACTATTGGAGCAATGGCATGCGTAACCCCACATTATTACAGTTCTTTCACTGGTATTACCCCGAAGGAAGCAGGCTGTGGCCAGAAGTGGCTGAACGCGCTGAATGGCTGGCGCAGGCGGGGATCACGGATGTCTGGCTGCCACCGGCCTATAAAAGCTCAGAAGGCGGCACGGGCGTAGGCTATGCCACTTACGATCTTTTTGACCTTGGGGAATTTGAACAGAAAGGCAGCCGTGCCACCAAATACGGTGACAAAGAGCAGCTGATAGCGGCGGCTAACGCATTGAGAGCGCAAGAGATTGGCGTCATTATGGACGTGGTCTTTAACCATAAGATGGGCGCTGACGAAAAAGAGAAAGTGCAGGTTAATCGTGTCAATCCTGACAATCGGGAAGAGATTGATGACGAGGTCATTGAAGCCGAAGCCTGGACCCGCTTTACTTTTCCCGGCCGTGGCGGCCAATACTCAAAATTCACCTGGGATTATAAATGCTTTAACGGCGTGGATTGTATTGATAACCCGGAGGAGTATGGCGTCTTTAAGATTATCAATGCCTATACCGGCGACGGCTGGAACGAGCAGGTGGACGACGAGCTGGGCAATTTTGATTATCTGATGGGCGCCAATATCGATTTTCGCAATCGCGCCGTGACGGAAGAGCTGAAGTTTTGGGCTCGCTGGATGATGCAGCAGCTGCCCTGTACCGGCTTTCGTCTGGATGCGGTGAAGCACATTCCCGCCTGGTTTTATAAGCAGTGGATCGACCATATTCAGGAAGTGGCGGAGCAGCCGATGTTCATCGTCGCGGAATACTGGTCGCACGAAGTCGAGAAACTGCAAAACTATATTCATCAGGTCGAAGGCAAAACCATGCTGTTCGACGCCCCGCTACAAATGAGATTCCACAACGCTTCCCGCGAAGGGGCCAATTTCGATCTTAGCCAAATCTTCAGCGGCACGCTGGTCGAACACGATCACTGGCATGCTGTTACGATTGTCGCCAACCACGATACCCAGCCGCTCCAGTCATTAGAAGCGCCGGTAGAGCCGTGGTTTAAACCGCTGGCCTATGCGCTGATCCTGCTGCGTGAACAGGGCGTCCCCGCCGTCTTCTACCCTGACCTGTTCGGTGCCAGCTATAAAGACACCGGCGGCGACGGCGAAGAGTATCAGATTGATATGCCAGCGATCCCGGAACTGGAGGCTTTACTGCGCGCGCGCCAGGATTACGCGCACGGCATCCAGACCGAATGGTTCGATCATCCGAACTGCGTGGCTTTTGCGCGGAGCGGCACCGATGAACACGCGGGCTGCGTGGTGATCATGTCAAACGGGGAACAGGGCGAGAAAACGCTGCCGCTGGGCGATGATTTTGCCGGCAAAACCTGGTATGACTATTTGGGCCATCGCGAAGAGAAAGTGACTTCTGACGTGGAAGGCAACGCGACGTTCTTCTGCAATGCAGGCAGCGTCAGCGTTTGGGTATTGGAGATTTAATAAACGTTTGAGTAGTGGATATTTAAAACGCGCATTGGCACGGATGCCGATGCGCGTTGTCTTTACATTCCCGACTCGGCGGAGGGCGGCACATCAGGCTGGCCCGGCCATGATTTCCCACCGTGTTTACCTGACTCCCCTGACCTTTAGCCGTCCGCTTCTCTGTTTTGCCTGCCTGTACAGCGTGAGTAAGGGGTTTGCCTGCCTGGCCGCAGGCATGGCCATCAGGTAGTGTCGGCAAATCGGTTACGTTATCCTGCCCGGGCCAGGCTTTCTTTTTTCAGTCGGGCGGCCAGCCCAGCCTTTTTAAAAGCCCCCCCCACCGCTTCAGCGACGGGGGCGCTTTTCACTGACTCAGGACTTACCGTTTTTCATCATGACTTTATGATGCGACCTGCCGTTGCCGGGTGCTTTAGCCGCTTTGTTCGCCTGCACCCGATCGGTAGCATGTTTGAGCGCCTCCTGACATTCGGCAGTGGGCTGCTGCACTTTTTGCAGTACCAGCTTGTCGTAGCGCAGCTCGCGCCCTTCCAGCGCCAGCGGCATCACGCGGGCTTCATTATTCACGTTAACCCAGTCGCCCGAGAACAGGGTGATCTTACCCGGTTTGGCAATCACCCGTTGCCACTGACGGCAGTCCAGCGTATCGCCCTCGGCGGTGATAATCAGGCTGGCTTTTGCCTCTTTGCTTATCAGCCCTTTCTGCGGCCCCATTGTCTGCCAGTTACCGACCAGATTTGCAGGCGGCGGCGTTTTGACCGCGCTCTGAAAATCAGGTGTTTGCGCGCAGCCAGCCAGCACGACGGCGGCCGTTAAAATCCACTTTTTCATTTTCAGTTCCTGACTCGTCAACCAGGCGCTACGTTATAATCTTTTGCCCGTACAATTCAAGCTGTCTCGCCCTGACGCGGACTCTTTTCAACAGCAGATGCCGAAAAGACGCCGGACGTGTAAACTGGCGCATCATTTTTTGCCGGACCCCTGCTATGAAGACCATCGAAGAATATTACGTTGCCGCCACCGCCCTTTTTCTGGAAGCGCACCCGGAAATCAAAGCCGGTATCGCCGCGCTGACCCAA
>NZ_DALZCD010000285.1:0-5376 GCF_031978025.1 Erwinia sp. | reverse complement strand
AGGCTCTGAAGTAACGCTGCGTGCGCTGGAGCTGGGCGCGGTGGATTTTGTTACCAAGCCGTCGTTGGGTATTCGTGAAGGCATGTTGGCCTACAGCCAGATGATTGCCGATAAGGTTCGGGCTGCGTCAAGGGCGAAGCTGCACGTACGTCGAGCGCAGTCCACACCGGTCATGCTGAAAGCCGGCCCGATGTTAAGTAGCGAAAAGCTGATTGCCATCGGAGCGTCGACGGGCGGAACGGAAGCTATCAGGCATGTCCTGCAACCGCTGCCAGCGACCAGCCCGGCGCTGATGATTACTCAGCACATGCCGCCAGGTTTTACCCGCTCTTTTGCCGAAAGGCTGAACAAGCTGTGCCAAATCACGGTAAAAGAAGCGGAAGATGGCGAACGCGTGCTGCCAGGCCATGCTTATATTGCGCCAGGCGCGATGCACATGGAGCTGGCGCGTAGCGGCGCAAACTATCAGGTGAAACTGCACGATGGCCCACCGGTCAATCGTCATAAACCTTCGGTAGACGTACTCTTTAAATCAGTTGCGCAGCATGCCGGTCGTAACGCCGTTGGCGTGATCCTGACCGGAATGGGCAACGATGGTGCTGCAGGCCTGCTGACCATGAACAAAGCAGGCGCGTGGACCATCGCCCAGAACGAAGCGAGCTGTGTGGTATTTGGTATGCCCCGCGAAGCCATTGCGCTCGGGGGCGCCAGTGAAGTGGTGGATCTCCACCAAATCAGCCAGCACATGCTGGCAAAAATTAGCGCCGGACAGGCATTACGTATCTAACGCAGCGCCCGTCCCGCGGGGCTACATAAACAGGAGTAATTATGGCTGACAAAAATATGCGGTTTCTGGTGGTCGACGATTTCAACACGATGCGTCGTATCGTCCGTAACCTGCTGAAAGAGCTCGGCTTCAATAACGTTGAAGAAGCAGAAGACGGCGTTGACGCGCTGGCTAAACTGCGTGCCGGTGGCTTTGACTTCGTGATTTCCGACTGGAACATGCCAAACATGGATGGCTTGCAGCTGCTGCAAACCATTCGTGCAGACGGCACGCTCGGCAAACTGCCGGTGCTGATGGTGACAGCCGAAGCCAAAAAAGAGAACATTATTGCGGCTGCTCAGGCGGGTGCCAGCGGCTATGTCGTTAAACCTTTTACTGCAGCAACGCTTGAAGAAAAGTTAGGCAAAATCTTCGAAAAGCTGGGTATGTAAGGAGCCGAGATGAGCGTAATTCCGAAACCAAATGCCGATGCGTCCGCGCACGACATTATCTCCCGAATTGGTTCGCTGACGCGGATGCTGCGCGACAGCCTGCGCGAGCTGGGACTGGATCAGGCCATTGCTGAAGCGGCGGAAGCCATTCCCGACGCCCGCGATCGCCTGGACTACGTAGTGCAAATGACCGCTCAGGCGGCCGAACGCGCGCTGAACTGCGTGGAGGCTTCACAGCCGCACCAGACAGAAATGGAGAATGGAGCTAAGGCGCTGAAAGTCCGTTGGGATGAGTGGTTTGAGAATCCTATCGAACTGGCAGATGCCCGCTCGCTGGTTTCGGATACCCGTGGTTATCTGGAATCGGTGCCGACGCATACGGGCTTCACCAATGCTCAGCTGATGGAAATCATGATGGCGCAGGATTTCCAGGACCTGACCGGTCAGGTTATCAAGCGCATGATGAATGTTATCCAGGAAATTGAGCGCCAGCTGCTAATGGTGCTGCTGGAAAACATGCCGGAACAGCCTGCACGTCCGAAGAAAGATGCGGACAGCCTGAAAAACGGCCCGCAGATTAACGGTCAGGCACCCGGCGTGGTGGCTAACCAGGACCAGGTCGACGACCTGCTCGACAGCCTCGGGTTTTAAGTTTGTCTCTCTGCTCAGGGCCGATCTCTATCGGCCCTTTTTTGCTATTACCTGAATAACCCCCTTTTTACGCGTTTACTCGCGGCATCATCCCTGCGCCTTTTTGGCATTCTAATCGCATTCATTCCGTACTCCAGAAATTCCTTGAGGATAGCCTGTGTCTGGTGATAGCGAAGAGGAAAAGACCGAATCCGCAACCCCCCACCGACTTGAAAAAGCACGAGAAGAAGGGCAGGTTCCGCGATCGCGAGAACTGACCTCGGTGCTGATGCTGGTGGCGGGATTAGGGATTTTGTGGATGGGCGGCGAAAGCATGGCCCGCAAAATCGGTAAGCTGCTGGCTCAGGGATTAGTGTTCGATCATTCGGTGGTCAGTGATACCAGCCAAATGCTGCGTCTGATTGGCCGGCTCTTCGTGCAGGCGGTATATACGCTGTTGCCGATGATGGCAGGCCTGGTGCTGGTGGCGATAGCCGCGCCGATGCTGCTGGGTGGCGTGCTGATCAGCGGCAAAGCGATCAAGTTCGATGTTGGCAAAATGAATCCCATTAAAGGATTAGCCAAGCTGGTGTCGGCGCAGACCGCGACGGAGCTGGCAAAATCGATTTTAAAAGCGGTGCTGGTTGGCTGTGTGACCTGGATGTATGTCAGCCATAACTGGCCGGCGATGATGCGTCTGATGAGCGAATCGCCCTATACCGCCCTGGCCAGCTCGCTGAACATGATCGCGATGTGCTGCGTGTTGGTGGTGCTGGGGCTGTCGCCGATGGTGGGCTTTGACGTGTTCTGGCAGCTGTACAGCTACTACAAAGGGCTGCGCATGACCCGCCAGGAAATCCGTGATGAATATAAACAGCAGGAAGGCGATCCGCACGTTAAGGGGCGTATCCGTCAACAGATGCGCGCCGCCGCTCGACGACGCATGATGGCAGATGTACCGAAAGCAGACGTTATCGTCACCAACCCGACGCACTATTCCGTCGCCTTACAGTATGACGAACGGAAAATGAGCGCGCCGAAAGTCGTGGCGAAAGGTGCAGGCGAGGTGGCGCTGCGTATTCGTGAATTAGGGAAAGAACACCGTATACCTGTCCTGGAGGCCCCGCCACTGGCGCGTGCGCTCTATCGACACAGTGAAATTGGCCAGCATATTCCCGGTACGTTATATGCGGCTGTTGCAGAAGTGTTGGCCTGGGTCTGGCAGCTCCGTCGCTGGAAGCTGGAAGGCGGCCTGGCTCCGAAAAAACCTGCTAATTTACCGGTGCCGGAAGCGCTGGACTTTGGCTCTGGAGAGAAAGACTGATGGCGAACCTGGCCACATTGTTACGCTTACCGAATTTTAAAGATACCCAATGGCAGATTATGGCCGGGCCGGTATTGATTATGATGATCCTGGCGATGATGGTACTGCCATTGCCGCCGTTCATCCTCGATCTGCTGTTCACCTTTAATATCGCGCTGTCGATAATGGTGCTGCTGGTAGCGATGTTTACCCAGAAAACGCTGGAATTCGCCGCGTTTCCTACCATTTTGCTCTTCTCTACCTTGTTGCGCCTGGCGCTGAACGTTGCCTCAACCCGTATTATCCTGATGGAAGGGCATACGGGGGCGGGTGCCGCGGGACGCGTGGTTGAAGCTTTCGGCCACTTCCTGGTGGGCGGCAACTTCGCTATCGGTATCGTGGTCTTTATCATCCTGGTGATCATCAACTTTATGGTTATCACCAAAGGTGCTGGCCGTATCGCTGAGGTGGGCGCACGTTTCGTGCTGGACGGGATGCCCGGTAAGCAGATGGCGATTGACGCCGACCTTAACGCCGGTTTGATTGGCGAAGACGAAGCGAAAAAGCGCCGTGCTGAAGTGACCCAGGAAGCGGACTTCTACGGTTCGATGGACGGTGCGAGTAAGTTCGTTCGCGGCGATGCCATCGCCGGTATCATGATCATGGTCATCAACGTCATCGGCGGCCTGCTGGTGGGCGTGGTGCAGCACGGTCTGGACGTGGGCCACGCGGCGGAAAGCTATACGCTGCTGACCATCGGTGACGGTCTGGTTGCCCAGATCCCGGCACTGGTTATCTCAACCGCAGCCGGTGTTATCGTTACCCGCGTAGCGACCGACCAGGATGTCGGCGAGCAGATGGTTACCCAGCTGTTTAAAAATCCACGCGTGATGATGCTGAGTGCAGGCGTGCTGGGTTTACTGGGTCTGATCCCGGGCATGCCAAACCTGGTGTTCCTGCTGTTTACCGCCGCACTGCTGGGCCTGGCCTGGTATATGCGTGGTCAGGAGACGAAGCCGAAAGCCGCGCCGCAGAGCAGCATGGTAAAAAGCACCGAAACGCCGGTTAACATGGAAGCCTCCTGGACCGACGTACAGCTGGAAGACACCCTGGGCATGGAAGTCGGCTATCGCCTGATCCCGATGGTAGACAATACCCAGGATGGCGAACTGCTGGGACGTATTCGCAGCATCCGTAAGAAATTCGCGCAGGAGATGGGCTTTCTGCCGCCGGTGGTGCATATTCGCGACAACATGGAACTGCCGCCGGCCCGTTATCGCATCCTGATGAAAGGCGTGGAAATTGGCAGCGGTGACGCCTATCCGGGCCGCTGGATGGCCATTAACCCCGGCACCGCCGCAGGCACCTTACCGGGTGAAGTGACGGTGGATCCAGCCTTTGGCCTGGCCGCTATCTGGATCGACAGCGCGCTGAAAGAGCAGGCGCAAATCCAGGGTTATACCGTAGTGGAAGCGAGTACCGTAGTAGCCACGCACCTGAACCATCTGATTGGTCAGTACGCCAGCGAACTGTTTGGCCGTCAGGAAGCGCAGCAACTGCTGGATCGCGTTACCCAGGATATGCCGAAGCTGACGGAAGATTTGATCCCAGGCGTGATCACCCTGACCACGCTGCACAAAGTGTTGCAGAATTTGCTGTCGGAACGCGTCTCCATCCGTGATATGCGTACCATTATTGAAACGCTGGCGGAACACGCCACCGTACAGACCGATCCGCACGAGCTGACCTCGGTAGTGCGTGTGGCGCTGGGCCGGGCCATTACTCAGCAATGGTATCCGGGCAATGGTGAAGTGCAGGTTATCGGGCTGGATACCACGCTGGAACGTCTGCTGCTGCAGGCGCTGCAGGGCGGCGGCGGCCTGGAACCGGGCCTGGCGGATCGTTTGCTGGCGCAGGCGCAGGGGGCGTTGATGCATCAGGAATCGCTGGGTGCACCGCCGGTACTGCTGGTTAACCATCCGCTACGCGCGCTGCTGGCCCGCTTCCTGCGGCGCAATCTGCCGCAGCTGATGGTGATTTCTAACCTGGAGCTGACCGACAATCGTCAGATCCGCATGACGTCGACTATCGGTGGTCATTGATGAAAAAAGCGCTGCTGTTTCTGTGCTGTCTGCCGCAGCTGGCGCTGGCCGCGAGCGGTGCCTGGCATGCTTCCGCGCCGGGGCCTGGGTTGCTGAATCGCGGTATGCAGCTTTCGTCTCCTC
>NZ_DALZCD010000284.1:0-5412 GCF_031978025.1 Erwinia sp. | reverse complement strand
ACGCCAACGCGCTGCGCTTTGAGGACAAGGCGGGCGAGGAGCAGGTGTGGATCCATGCTGAACGCAATATGGATACCGAAATTGAAAACGATGAAACGCGCTTTGTGGGCAGTAACCGTACCAAAACCATTGGCGGTAACGAAACCACTCACGTAAAGAAAAACCGTACCGAAAAGGTCGATCAGAACGAAACTATCACCGTGCATCAGAACCGGACGGAAACGGTCGACGGCAACGAAACCATCACCGTGCACAGCAACCGCACGGAAACGGTGGATATGAATGAAAAAGTGCGTATCGGGCAGAATCAGGCTGTCACCATCAACGGTAATCAGGTGCTGCAGGTGGATCAAGCTAAGGCGGAAACTATCGCGCTGGCCTCCATGCTTAATGTCGGACTGGCGCAAAATACCAATATTGGCGCGGCCTATATGCTGAACATTGGAGCAGGATGGATGACAAATACTGGCGCGATGCAGATGCATAACGTGGGTATGAAATATTCTGTCAGCAGTGGCAAAGATATCTCGCTTTCCGCAGGCACAACCGCTGACTACAGTGCGGAAGATAAGATTTCGCTGGTGTGTGGAGAAGCGATGATTGTGATGGAAAAAGACGGCACCATCACCCTGAGCGGCACTAAGCTGAAACTGATCGGCGAAAAAATGATTGACCTTGATGGCAAGCAGATAGATATCAACTGATTATGGAAAATTTTAAAAACCTGACGCCTTTTCCGGCGCTGCTTTTTGAGTCTCTGGACCAGCACGATCATGGTTTCACTACCGTGGTCGCCCGCCTGAGCTATGACCTCAATATTCACAGTGGCACGCTGACGCTTTGCGAAGATCAGGGCGAGCTGGTCGAGCAGGATAGCTATTTTGGTGAGACGGGGCGCAGTAGCACCCGTTTCGAAAGCGATTTGGCGCCTTATAAACCTCGCCTGGACGTGGTCATTAACGCTACCGCCTGGGCGCCTGAGGATAAGCCGGTCAAAGCTTTTACCGCAGGTATACAGATTGGTGATATTACCCGGTTGCTCAGAATTAACGGCGCGCGCGAATGGCGAAAAATGCTCGCAAGCTGGCAGCTCAGCGACGCTCAGCCCCTTACCTCGTTGGATATACGTTATGAATATGCCGCTGGCGGATTTTATCAGCCCGAGGGCGAAGACATTATCGCTTCCCCTGCGAATACGGTTGGAATGGGGTGGTATCCGCCAGCTCTGCTGAAAAAAACTAAAGCCCAACGCCTTGCCGCGCCGCAAATTGAATGGGTTACGCAACCAGTTGAAAAAATCGATCGTATTACGCAACCTGCAGGCTTCGGTTTTTATGGGCGTGGTTGGCAGGGGCGTATTGAATATGCGGGCAGCTACGACAAAAAATGGCAGAAGGAGAGGCATCCGCTATTGCCGCAGGATTTTAGTTTTGATTACTGGTGTGGCGCACATCCTTATATGCAATTCCCTTTTCCACAGCCTCTTAAATCGTTGCCGGTTAAGCTGCGCTATCTGATTGCCGCCAGCGAGATAAAAAACCAGCATATTCAGTTCAGTGTGCCGGTTGAAACTCTATTCGTTTTTATCACAACGCTAAAAGGCGCTGGCGTAGCTAAAGATATGTTGCTGGATACGCTGGTTATCGATTTGGCGACAAAAAAAGTGCATTGCAGCTATCGGGTGACCACTTCTGAACTAATGGAACCAGTAGTCACGGAGCTACGCTTTATTGCCGCAGAACAGCGCGAACAGCAATTGGCGCTGGCAACCAGGCTGAACGGCGACCCGCATTCCCAGGAGTTTGTGCCGCTGCCGCCGTGCCTACTGGGGAAGCTTCAGGAAGGAAAAACACATGGCTGAGAATTATGCGGCTCGCAAAGACGGCGCGTATAAAGTTGTGGGTATGGCACCGGACGCCTGTTTTACACCAGGCATACCGTCGCCGGTGCCCTATCCGGTCACCACTACTCTGGCTCCCGCGACCAACACGGTGAACTCTGTTAATTTTAAGGGTCGTCCCGCTTTTGTTTACGAGCAAAGCTTTGTGCCTACAACGATTGGCGACGCGGCAGGCAGCAATAAGGGTGTGGTCAGCGGCACGGTAGAAGGCGACTGCTGGTCAATTGAACACAGCCCGGACACCTTTATCGGCGGCCATGCCATGAACCGCGTTAGCGACCTGTTTGCCATGAATGGTAAAGCAACAGGTGGCCGCGGGGGAGCATTGACCAAACGAGAGACATGGGAGCGACGGAAGGCGCTGATTGCGAAAGGTAAACAGAGCAGCGATCCTAAAGTTCGTGCGGCAGCAGAGCGGCTTGAGCTGAACAATACTGGGGTGGAAAAGGCACGCCTGGCTAAAGATGTGTATGGAACAGAAAGTAATTCACCTTCTCCAGAATTACCACCTGAAGGTTGGAAAGATATAAGCAATAACCCTGAAGAACTGAGTAAGTATGGCTTAACAGAAGAAGATCTGGAAAATAAAGATGCAGCCGGACTTAAAGTGAAAGTATATCAACCTGATGAGGCCGTTTTTGGCAAAGATATGTCCGCATCTGTTGTATTTAGAGGAACCAGAATGACTTCTGGTGAAGACTGGAAAAACAATGCGTATCAAGGAATGGGTTTCAAATCACCTTATTATCAACAATCTGTAAGTATAGGAAAAAAAATAAGAGCCAGTTCTTTGCCTGTTGATTGCACAGGCCACTCTTTAGGAGGAGGTTTGGCATCGGCATGTTCACGCTCAAGTGGTCGTCCAGGATGGACGTACAATGCCGCTGGTCTGAATCCAGGCACAGTAGAAAAGTACGGCGGTAAAAATTATTATACAGGTTCTAATGAGAACATTAATGCTTACAGAGTAAAAGGAGAAATTTTAACCGCCGTACAAGAACCTGGATTTTGGGGAGGGCTGGCATTAATGGGAACAACTGCAGCGCTGGGCGCAAAAATGGGAGGTCTTGTAGGAGGGGTGGCAGGATTGTCTGTAGGCGGGCTACTTGCACAACTACCTGACTCTGTAGGCAAAAAGCATGACATGGACGGTGGGAAAGGCGATCCGGTAGCAAGACATGGGATGATTCAGGTAATACCTTGCATCGAAGCTGAAAAAGATATCGATGAAAATATTCTGAACACACTATAGGAGTTTACATGTTCTTTTTCAAAAAAACCAAGAAGACGATTCCATTGATTGTTACGTTAATTTTATCTTTATTTATGACAGGATGCTATGCTATGAAAAATAAACCGGCGGAAAAATACTTCAGTGGAAGCCAGCTCAGGCTCGCACAGGCTATCCATGAAGAAAATTTAAATGAAGTGCAGTCCTTACTACACACAACTGATTTAAATCGTCCTGCTAAGGAAGACATGACTCTTCTTTTTTATTCATTGCTGGAGGCAACTTCAAAGAATGATAAAAGCTTGCATATACTTTCATTATTAGTTAAAGCAGGTGCAGATCCTGTACAGCCTGTTCCAGATATGATGTCAGTAGCAGTTTTTGCAGCTAAAGCCGATTCTCCTTTATATTTAAAAGCACTATTAGAAGGTGGGATGAGTGCCGATGCTAAATATCGAACCACGCCAATAATTTTTTATACTGCTAACGATGAAACCATTGATAACATGAAAGTTCTGGTGCATTACAATGCTGATGTTAATGCTACTAATGGCGTAGGTAGAACGGCTATTATGGATGCTATAGATGTAATGCAATTACATGCAGTTGAATATCTACTTAATCATGGCGCGAATCCTAATGCTGTAAATAATCTTGGTTCAGGTTTTCGTTCAAAGCTTCAGGATGGAATTAGTGAAGTGGAAAATCCCTCTGAGAAAAGAAAGTTACAGCATATTAAAGAGTTAGCAATTCAAAAAGGGATGAAATAGTTTTAAAATGTAAGGTTAGCCATTTTTTAATGGATGGCTATCTTTTATAATTATTCAGTATGCCTGGGTCGAGCGTTTTCAGTTTTTAATTTTTCTTGATTTCCATTTATAATTTCGGTTGATTTTTTCATTGTAAACAAATAAACAAATAAACAAATAAACAAATAAACAAATAAACAAATTAGAGCGATATTTTGATATTGTAGAGATAGTCAGAAACTCTGCTGGAAAGATGGGGGCGTTGCTTTGAAATTGAGCGGTAAAACTGAATGTATAAACAATACTGCTGGATTGAAAGTTAGTATAGCTGAAAGTTTTGATGCTGAATTAATTGCAAGAAATAGAGGTTAGGATATAACTCCTTCTCAATTAAATGATAATTAAATTTTTAATTGATTTATCCTTTATTAAATAGACTTTACTTGTTTAGTTTCCCTCTGTTAAAACATTTAAATCCTTACTCCCTCTTAAGTGTAATCGCCGCGTTACCAGCGGTAATCGTGAACAAGCCTCACATGGATGGTACGAAGGGCGATCCCGTTAACAGACATCTTATGAGTCAGGTTATTCCCTGTATTGAAATGGAGAAAAGCCATGATGAGGCAATACTAAACAGTTTATGAGGAAAGTAATGAGGAATTTTAAAAGTTGGTTCATGAAATCAGTGGTTGTTATGGCTGTCGCATCTCTGGCAGGAATGATTTTAGGATGTTCAAACATGAAAGTACCTCCGGCGGAAGAGTATTTTAGCGGTACGCAGCTTGAGCTGGCTCAGACTATCAGTGATGTCAGAGTCAAGGACGTTGAGCGCCTTGCTAAAAATACCGACCTTAACAAGCCCGGCGCTAAAGAGATGACGTTGCTTATGTATGCGTTGCAAACTTCGGCGAATAATAAAAAAGATAGTCTGGATATTGTTACCCTGTTAGTAAAAGCCGGTGCAGATCCTCTGCAACAGGTTCCGGATATGGGTAGTGTTGCACAGGTTGTGGCACGGTCTGATAGTCCGGTTTACATGGAAGCACTCCTTGAAGGCGGCATGAGTCCCAACGCCATTGTTGAAGATACACCCATAATTTTTTACTCGGCTACAGAACACAGTTTTAATGTTTTGAAGTTACTGGTTGAAAAAGGTGCCGACGTCAACAAAAAAGATAGTTTAGGACAAAACGTTTTAATTGAGGCATTAGCAAGTATGCAGTTGGATCAGGTTGAATGGTTGTTGTTAAATGGCGCAGATCCTTCAGTTAAAACAGTCAATGGTTGGCAATTTGGTAATATGCTTGAAAAAACAATAAACAGGGAGGGTGATGTTAAAAGTAAAACAGGATCAAAACTAGAAGAAATTCGGGTTATTGCTATAAAAAAAGGTATGAAGTGGCCTCCGCAGCCTTATTAAATAATAATAAAGACAAAGTAATTTGATGAGGATTTCAATCGTTTTTTTCGGATTTACTGGTTAGAAAAGGCTGTGTTGTTCTTTAATATCCAAATTTTCATAGATTGCTTTG
>NZ_DALZCD010000283.1:0-5420 GCF_031978025.1 Erwinia sp. | reverse complement strand
TTGACAGCGGCTTTAGCGGTGAAGACCTCATATCAGATTTATTAGGGTTTTACCGGGTCGTGTCGATTCAGGATCCGTTCGAGATTCTACGCCCGGTCAGCAAAGAAGAGGCGTTGAAGAGATGGGATCATTATGGGCCGATAGGCTCATGGAAAAACGAAGGGTTTAAGCCAATTCTGTTCCCCGATCCTGATAAATCCCCTAATGCCAGACCGCGTGAAGGCGTTCTGCCAAACTTTATGCAGACGGTTAAGCCGTGGAGCGATTTCAGTTCGGGCATAGTCGCAGTGGCTTCTGCTGACGGTTCTTACATGGACAAAACAAGAGGAGGAACCTTGCCTTATGCGTAAATCGCGGAAAATCTTAGTCGGGATCGTAGTCGTTCTTGCCGCTGTCTTTATTTATGCCTGGCCCTATATAGGCATGGATCTGGCTGGAAGCGCTAACTATACGGAGCAGGATTCGCGGGAGTATAATTTTTATACCCCTGAAATTTTGAAAAGTATGCCCCGGATTTCATCAAGTTATGATTTTGACTATGCCAATATTACTGGCCCGTCAGCTCATGTATACGCGATAAAATTTCATAACACCAGTGATACAAAAGAGGTGGGTAACTACCTAAATTCAAAGGGTTATGATAAGCAGAGGACCTGCCATATAAAGGCAGATTGTTGGCAGGGTAAAGACCCAAAAGAAGTTATCACAGTAAGCGTTTTAACGGACCCGGACACTGTGCTGGTCGCGGTAAATCAATCATTTTGATCGCTGGGACCACGGTCCCAACTTAATTTTTTACCACTTCCATCGCTACACGCACGTCATTCAGGGCGTGCGTTATTATCCCAAAAGATACGCTGCCTTCCTCTGAAATCAACTTATCCTCTGTTAACGGCAGCCGCGGTTCCGGGCTATCCAGCTCTTCGCAGGTATGCCGTATTCAGGCTCTCTATAAAGATATCAGAGTTACTGATATATAGAGTGAGCAGGCAATTATAATTCCCTCCCACCACTCGTTTAATGGGGGATGGAATCCTTAGACATTATTGCCCTCACCACTCTATTTGCCTGAACATCCGCAGGCTCAATATCAGGCCGCTTTTTTCCGACAGGGAATAAAAACGACCAGGTTACGCTTGATGACGGCACAGAGTTTCTGGCAACGCTGATTAATGCGACTGTTCCCTGGGTAATTATCAGTGCAAAAGAGACTGGTATCAGAGCCGATGAGGATTACATCACCCTGGTGGCTCACAGAAAGTATGTGAAAACGAGGGCAGAATTGCGTGTCAAAGCCTCATTAATGATGAAGCTGTGTCAGGATGACAACGAGGCGCGCCACCTCCGGACAAACGTTCCCGACATCATAGTCATTTCTCCCGCGCGAAATGGTCTGGAAGGCATTACTGCCCGTTATGTAAGCTGTGATCGGCCCCACCGCGCTGCTCCCGTCACGTCTTCAATAGCTCTGGCTGCAGCCTGCTGCATTGAGGGAACAATAGCTTCTGGCATCTTTGCATTGGAAAAGCCGGAAAAGGTACTTATCCATCATCCTTCCGGCACCCTATCCGTTAAAGCGAAAGTTGACGTAAATGGCGGCGCTCTGTGTACGTCAGTGATCAGAACCATGCGTTTCATAATGCGCGGCGAAGCCATCGCTGCTTTATCGCCCGGTACATGACTCAGCGCTAAATATGAATGTCCGCCTTTCGCTCATAGCAGACAGCGACCTACGCCAGGTCCGCTTTGTGCCGGAAGCGAACGTTGCTCACATCGGCATGTACTCAACGGGGAGCAGGCCGCATCGTTAATGGCCGTGTATACGGTCAGTAGATAAAAACGTTTGCTACCATGAAAATCCACATTAAAGTCCCCATAACCAAAAATAATTTTAATGCATTATTGCTCAGAGGAAAATTATAAGTCGCATCCAGACATCTTTTTCGGGCAACAAGAAGTAAAGCCGGAGGTAGTAACACTGCCCAGATGACAAGTGCTATGCCAGCATAGGAAATGGCCAGTAGAAAACCATCAGGCTTGATAATACAAAACAGAGCCGGAGGTAAATACGTCAAAAGAACAGATAACATTTCATTTTTCTTCACCATCCGATTTTTCAACAGGTCACGAAAGTAATCACACAAACCTAATGAAGCTGAAAGCAAAGAAGATAACAGGGAAAACATTGCGAAAAAAACCAAAATCATGTCCATTGATGCCGCTGCCTTCCCTCCTTCAATCATCTTGATAAAAGGACCGATATTACCACCGGAGTGCTTAAGCTCTGCAAAGGTGGCCTTATCAACCACGCCCATAGATAAGGCTAGCCAGTAATAATAGATGATCATTGAAATAAAGACCCCTGCACATATACTTCCAACAACCTTTTTATAATTATTCCGGCCATAAATTTTGATGAGCGAGGGAATGCTTCCATGAAAACCAAACGCTATAATGCAAACTGGAATAATCAGGATAAGAGAAGTGACGCCATCCAATTTGGGGTTGTTAGTTAAATATTGGATTTTTACATTTTCAAGTAAACCACCGGTGGCCACGAAAAAAGTAATAAATTTTGCTGCAACGAAAAAAGAGATGACGTAACTTGCTATAGCCCCACCCATGTAAATCAGAGAGGAAACCAGAAAAGTCACCAGCAAAACTGACCACGTAGTTCCATTAATACCAAATATCTTACTCAGCATGCCCGAAAAAGCAGAGGTGGCGCCAGATATATAAGCATATGTGATCAAATAGAGAACAAAAAGAAAGCTTACATTAACTATTAAGCTGATTCTGTGGCCCAGAAGGTCTTTCGTGAAAGTATGAAAACTTGTCCCTGACGGAAATCTCAAATTTACATCAACCAGCATTAAGCCGGTAAGCAGCATGAAAAATGCTGAGATCGCTAACGTGATCGCCCCTTTTGTAAACCATACATTTTCAAGAGCCAGAGGAAGCGCAAACATGCCTCCACCCACTATGGTTGCAACCACTAATGCTGTTCCATGGCTGAGACCGCTAATATTTTTCATGCTATTCCATTACTAAAGATGCCCGGCAAAGGCCGGGTAAAAGCCAGACTACACAGGGTCTGCCGATTCTGGCCAGGCCCGGTTAATTCTTTATTGATTTTGCTGACGAGAGCGTATTGGGGCTGCAGCATTTTTACATCAATAACCGGATCGTTTAAAGGCGCACGGGTTCTACAGAAAAGCGATACCCGCTACTATCGGGTTTTATCTTTGTCCAATAGCGCCGCTTTCGCAGCCTTAAGGAAACGCTCAGAGATATCATCACCACGGGTTGCTCTGGCAAGCATCAACGCCCCTGTCATCAGAGCAAACTGCATAAGATGTTTGTCCTCAATATCATCAGCTGTAGCGCTGTCCTGTAGTTTTTTAATCTGCTCTGCCATATCTCTCACTCCGGACACGTATGCCTGATGCACCGGTTTCTCCGGGCCTTTTCGCTGAATGTCAGTAGCTAAAGCCGCAACCGGACATCCATTAGCCGGGCTGTCCCGATGAACCGGCGAAAGATAGTGTTCAACCAGTTGTGCAAAATTAGCGATCTCATGCGCTTTCGCCTGAACGCTGGCCTCTTCAAATGCCCGTTCACAGGCAGCCGTTTCAAGCGCATCTTTGGAGGCGAAATGGCCGTAAAACCCACCGTGCGTCAGCCCTGCTGCTGACATAATGTCCTTAAGACTCACGCCATCAAGGCCCTTCTCTCTGAACATTTCAGATGAGGTGCTGATGATACTTTCACGATTAAGATCGCTTTGCTCTTTTGAAACCCGCCCGGTTCTGGCCATTTAGCCTCCCTCCATTTTTATGGGGTTATTAGCCCCCTGAAAAACATCCCGCCTGTTCAGGCTTTCGGCGGCGAAACCTTATCATATTCAGCGGCCTGCCCGCGTGCACGCAGTAAATTATCTGCAATTTGCTGATGGGGTGTACCCAGTGCAAATTGACTGACCTCATCAAGACGGTTTACCTGCTCATCACTGAGCTGAAGCTCCAGCGCAAGCAGCGTTTCAGCGAACTGCGCAGGCGTTCGCGAGCCCAGGATGGGGATCATCGACGTCTGTAGCCTTGTGGCTTTATGACGAACCCACGCCATAGCAACCTGCACAGGCTTGACTCCCCTCTCCTGCGCCAGGCGAATGACTTCATCAAGCAGCATGGGATCCTGCTCGGCTTGCACCAGGCGGCCTCCAAAACCGGTAAGACGCCCCTCCTGGCTCGAACGGTACTTTCCGGTCAACATGCCGCCGCCCAGAGGAGACCAGAGGGTTGCTGCGAGCCCGAGCGCCTCGGCCATAGGGAGAAGCTCCCTCTCCGCCGTGCGTTCAGCCAGACTGTATTCTACCTGAATACCGGCAATCCGTGACCAGCCGCGCAGCTCTGCGAGCGTTTCCGCCCGCGCAATCTTCCAGGCCGGGAAGTTAGAAAGTCCGGCGTACTGCACTTTTCCGGCGCGGATAAGGTCATCAAAAGCGCGAACGATCTCTTCAAGTGGCGTAAGCTGGTCATCAAAATGGGCCCACAGAATTTCTACCCGGTCGGTGTTTAGCCGCTTGAGGCTTTTTTCAAGCGAAAGGATCATATTTCTGCGGCTGTTACCCGTATTCGCCACTTCAGCATCAGGCTGAGCGCTCAGGGTGTATTTGGTTGCCACCACGAAATGGTCGCGGTCTGCCGCGATCAGTTCCCCGATCATCTGCTCAGACTGACCGAACTGGTAGATATCGGCGGTATCAATAAAATTCCCACCGGCATTCGCATAGGCCTCGAACACCCCCTTCGCTTCATCCTTTTGCGAACCATATCCCCAGCCGGTTCCAAAGTTCCCTGTTCCCAGAGCCAACTCTGATACGCGTAAACCGGTATTACGACCAAACGTTGTGTATCGCATAGATCCTCTCTTGTTTTTTAAATGACGGTTGACATTTATTATGTATGTCACTCATCATTTAAAAGAGCAAGAAAAATTTTCCGGGCCGGCGAGAAGGCCCCTGCTTTTTGCCTTCGACAGCCCCTTAAGCCTTACTTCTTAGTTAACTGTGGAAAAAGCCTATGAAAGCCCTGGTCCTGAAAAAATATGGCAAACCCGGCCTGACAGAATTTGATGAAATTCCGGAGCCGGTCATAAAAAATGATGAACTGTTAGTCAGAGTACATGCCGTGGGGCTGAATGCTATCGACTGTACCATCCCCGACGGATCGTTCAGACCCCTTCTTCCTCTCAGGCTGCCTGCTGTTGTCGGAAGTGACCTTTCTGGTGTGGTCGAAGCCGTCGGAAAAAACGTCACACGCTTCAAAAAAGGAGAGGCGGTTTTTGCCAGCCTGTTCGACATGAACCGTGGCGCACTTGCAGAGTTTGTGGCCGTCCCTGAAAGTGCAGCCGCGCTAAAA
>NZ_DALZCD010000282.1:0-5434 GCF_031978025.1 Erwinia sp. | reverse complement strand
GACAGTGGCCCGCTGGTGCTGAGCTTTGCCGCGCTGGAAGATTACTATCAGGAGCAGGGCCGCGATTGGGAACGCTACGCGATGGTGAAAGCGCGGCTGATGGGCGGCACGGACGATCGCTGGAGTCAGGAGCTGGAACAGATGCTGCGGCCTTTTGTCTACCGCCGCTATATCGACTTCAGCGTGATCCAGTCACTGCGCAATATGAAAAGCATGATCGCCAGGGAGGTGCGTCGACGCGGGCTAAAGGACAACATCAAGCTGGGCGCAGGCGGCATCCGCGAAACGGAATTTATTGTGCAGGTTTTTCAGCTGATCCGTGGCGGGCGTGAGCGCTCGCTACAGCTGCGGGCCTTTCTGCCTACGCTTCAGGCCATCAGTGAACTGCATCTGCTTCCCACGGAGCAGGCGTTATGCCTACGGGATGCCTGGCTGTTTTTGCGTCGCCTGGAGAATCTGCTGCAAAGTATTAACGACGAACAGACGCAAACGCTGCCTTCGGACGATCTCAATCGTGCGCGGCTGGCGTGGGCGATGGGCACCACGGGCTGGCCGGAAATGTATGAGCAGCTGCAACAGCATATGGCTGCCGTGCGGGCTATTTTTGACGAGCTGATCGGGGATGACGCGCCGGAAGCCGGCGACAGCAAAGAGACGGACGACTATGGTGTTCTCTGGCAGGATCGCCTGGAGGAGCCGGAGCTGGCCGCGCTGGTGCCCCACCTGACTGCCGAAGCGCAGCAGCGACTGCTGCGGGTGATCGGCGAGTTCCGGCAGGACGTGGATAAACGCACCATCGGCCCGCGTGGTCGTCAGGCACTGGACCTGCTGATGCCGGGTCTGCTGGCCGAAATGTGCCCGCGTGACGATGCCGACGTCACGCTGGGGCGTCTGACACCGCTGCTGCTGGGCATCGTGACGCGTACCACCTATCTGGAGCTGCTGACGGAATATCCGGGCGCGCTTAAACATCTGATCCGTCTCTGTGCGGCTTCGCCGATGATAGCCAGCCAGCTGGCGCGTTACCCGCTGCTGCTGGACGAGTTGCTGGATCCCGCCACGCTTTATCAGCCTACGGCCACGGATGCCTATCGCGACGAGCTGCGACAGTATCTGCTGCGCATCCCGGAAGAGGACGAAGAGCAGCAGCTGGAAGCGCTGCGCCAGTTCAAGCAGGCACAGCATTTACGGATTGCCGCCGCCGATATTGCCGGTACGCTGCCGGTGATGAAAGTCAGCGATCACCTTACCTGGCTGGCAGAAGCCATTGTGGAACAGGTCGTGCAGCAGGCCTGGCAGATGATGGTGCAGCGCTACGGTCGTCCTTCTCATCTTAACGAACCGCAGGCGCGCGGCTTTGCGGTTATCGGCTACGGCAAGCTGGGCGGCTGGGAGCTGGGCTACAGTTCAGATCTCGATCTGGTGTTCCTGCACGACTGTCCGGCGGAAGCGGTGACGGACGGCGAGCGCAGCATTGATGGCCGCCAGTTTTATCTGCGGCTTGCGCAGCGCATTATGCATCTGTTCAGCACCCGGACCTCATCCGGCATTTTATATGAGGTGGACGCGCGGCTGCGCCCTTCCGGCGCGGCGGGCATGCTGGTCAGCACCTTCGCGGCTTTTGATGATTATCAGCGCCATGAGGCCTGGACCTGGGAACATCAGGCGCTGGTGCGGGCGCGCATTATTTTTGGCGATGCGGCCCTGAGCCAGCGGTTTACCGCGATCCGCCACGGCATCCTGTGTTTACCGCGCGAGCCGGAAAAGCTGAAAACGGAAGTAAGGGAAATGCGTGAAAAAATGCGCACGCATCTGGGTAACCGGCAAAAAGGGCGGTGGGATATCAAAGCGGATCGCGGCGGCATCACCGATATTGAATTCATTACGCAATATCTGGTCTTACGCTATGCGGCCGCGGATCCGGCGCTGACACAATGGTCGGATAACGTACGCA
This sequence comes from Erwinia sp., assembly GCF_031978025.1. Classification (NCBI taxonomy): domain Bacteria; kingdom Pseudomonadati; phylum Pseudomonadota; class Gammaproteobacteria; order Enterobacterales; family Erwiniaceae; genus Erwinia; species Erwinia sp. The sequence goes on along the minus strand of NZ_DALZCD010000282.1, from coordinate 3,480 downwards.
TTCTGGCCCTGCTGGCGCGCCACGATCGCATTAGCGAGGAAGAAGCACATTCGCTGACCCGCGCTTACGTTACGCTGCGTAACGAGCTGCACCGGCTGGCGCTTCAGGCCTTACCGGGCCAGCTTGTGCCGGAGGCGTTCAGCGAGGAGCAAGCCATCGTTAACGCCAGCTGGCAGCGCTGGCTGGAGGCATGAACTGGCGCAATGGGCGGGATTGACGGCATGTGCTATCATCGCGCGCACTATTTTTTGACTGACTGCAGCCTGGAGTATCTGGAATGAAAATGACGCTGCCCGAGTTTAACCGTGCGGGTGTTCTGGTTGTTGGCGACGTGATGCTGGATCGCTACTGGTATGGCCCAACCAGCCGTATCTCCCCTGAAGCCCCGGTGCCGGTGGTCAAGGTGGACAACGTGGAAGAGCGTCCCGGCGGAGCGGCCAACGTGGCGATGAATATCGCTTCGCTCGGAGCCCGTTCTCGTCTGGTCGGCCTGACCGGCGTGGATGATGCGGCGCGCGCGCTGAATGAGGCGCTCACCGGCGTTAATGTACAGTGCGATTTTGTTGCTGTCGCCACGCATCCTACCATTACCAAGCTACGCGTACTGTCGCGCAATCAGCAGCTGATCCGCCTGGATTTTGAAGAAGGGTTCGGGGGCATTGATGTTGAGCCGCTGCACCTGCGGATCCGGGAAGCGCTGCCGTCGGCAGGCGCGCTGGTGCTTTCCGACTATGCCAAAGGCGCACTGGAAAGCGTGGAAAGCATTATTGCCATCGCTCGCGAGGCGAAAGTGCCGGTACTGGTCGATCCGAAAGGGACCGATTTTGAGCGCTATCGTGGCGCCACCATACTGACGCCGAACCTTTCCGAGTTTGAAGCCGTGGTCGGCAAGTGTAAAAACGAGGCGGAGATTGTCGAGCGCGGCATGGCGTTGATGCAGCAATTCGAGCTGTCGGCGCTGCTGGTGACGCGTTCTGAGAACGGCATGACGCTGCTGCAGCCGGGCAAAGAGCCGGTGCATCTGCCAACCCAGGCGCAGGAAGTTTATGACGTGACCGGCGCGGGCGATACGGTAATCGGCGTGCTGGCCGCCGCGTTGGCCGCAGGCAACACGCTGGAAGAGAGCTGTTTCCTGGCTAACGCCGCCGCCGGTGTGGTGGTGGGTAAACTGGGGACATCAACGGTTTCGCCAGTCGAGCTGGAGAACGCTATCCGCGCGCGTCCCGAAGCCGGTTTCGGCGTGATGAGCGAGGCGCAGCTGAAAGAGGCGGTGACGCTGGCGCGCCGTCGCGGTGAGAAAGTGGTGATGACCAATGGCTGCTTCGATATTCTCCATGCCGGCCACGTGTCTTACCTCGCCAATGCACGCAAGCTGGGCGATCGGCTGATCGTAGCCGTCAACAGCGATGCGTCCACAAAGCGGTTGAAAGGCGAGAGCCGTCCGGTTAATCCACTGGAGAACCGGATGATCGTGCTGGGCGCGTTGGAAGCGGTAGACTGGGTAGTGGCGTTTGAAGAGGATACTCCTCAGCGAGTCATCGCTGATATCCTGCCGGATCTGCTGGTTAAAGGCGGCGATTACAAGCCGGAAGAGATCGCAGGCAGTAAAGAAGTGTGGGCAAACGGCGGTGAAGTTCGCGTGCTGAACTTTGAAGACGGTATTTCCACCAGCAATATTATCAAGGCCATTCAGGCAAAAAGCTGATAAGTGTGCGGGCAGAAAAAATGCCCGCCCTTAAACGTCAAAAGGTGCCAACAGGGCACCTTTTTAACGGCTTCGCCTGGGGCGTTACTGCATATCTTCCGTTTTCAGCACTTCTTTCGGTGTTTCCGCTTTCGGCACTTCAGCACCACGGCTTTCCAGCTCGGCAATACGTGCTTCCAGCGCGGCCAGCTTCTCACGCGTGCGCAGCAGGACCTGCGTCTGCACGTCGAATTCTTCGCGATTAACCAGATCCAGACGGGTCAGCTGTGATTGCAGCGTCTGGCGGATTTTCTTTTCGACATCATCGCCAAACTCACGGATCCCTTTTGGCATAGAGTCATGAACCTGACGAGCAAGTTGTTCAATTTTTTTCGGGTCAATCATGGCGGCTTCCTGGTAGCGGCAAAGTTTCGTTAAGTGTAATGCCATAACCATAAAGGTTAAACCCAAAAACGTTAAAGCGGCAAAATGGCTAACAATTTGCACATTTTGTTCGTTGCCCTGGTTTTTTTTCGGCGCTATAGTAATCAGGCTTATTCTCAGGGCGGGGCGAAATTCCCCACCGGCGGTAAATCGGCTACGGCTGAAAGCCCGCGAGCGCTTCAAATCTTTTGGGTTTGAAGGTCAGCAGATCCGGTGTAATTCCGGGGCCGACGGTTAAAGTCCGGATGGGAGAGAGTAACGTATCCTGTCGGGCCTGCGCCCGCCACGCCGTTATTTTTTGTCGCTGCAAGACACTCCTAAGCTCGCCCTGGTTCTGGTAACCATATTACTCAAAGGATTATTTACCATGAATCAGACGCTTCTTTCTGAATTTGGCACGCCTGAACAGCGTGTGGAACGCGCTATCGATGCGCTGCGCAATGGCCGTGGCGTCATGGTGCTGGATGATGAAGATCGTGAAAACGAAGGCGATATGATTTTCGCCGCGGAAACCATGACCGTTGAACAGATGGCGCTGACTATTCGCCACGGCAGCGGCATTGTCTGTCTCTGCCTGAATGAAGAACGCCGCCGCCAGCTGGACCTGCCGATGATGGTAGAAAACAACACCAGCTCTTTTGGCACCGGTTTTACCGTTACCATTGAGGCGGCTGAAGGCGTGACTACCGGCGTCTCCGCTGCGGATCGTATCACCACCATACGTGCCGCTATCGCCGATAATGCTAAACCGAGCGATCTGCACCGTCCGGGACATGTATTCCCGCTGCTTGCGCGTGAGGGCGGTGTGCTGACGCGCGGCGGGCATACAGAAGCAACTATCGACTTAGTGACGCTGGCCGGTTTTAAATCTGCAGGCGTGCTGTGCGAGCTGACTAACGATGACGGGACTATGGCCCACGCGCCGGAAGCCATCACTTTTGCGAAACAGCACCAGATGCCGGTAGTGACTATCGAAGATTTGGTTGCTTACCGCCGCAGTCGGGAAACGCGTCAGGCCAGCTAAGCATGTCGCCGCGCTTCTGTACGGATGGATAAAACCGTGCAGGCGCGCGGTTCGATTGTTTGAACGCTGAGATCGGTTTTCCGCAAGGTTTCCATGCAGTGTGTTCCACGGTCGGTTCTCACAATTTGTTTCCCGACCGGTTTCCACGCGAGGTGTGCTCCAGCCCGTTTCTGTGCAACGTGTTCCACAGCCGATTCCATATGATGTGTTCTACAGCCCGCTTCCATGCGACGTGTTCCACAGCCGATTCCATATGGTGTGTTCGCCACCCCGTTTCCGTACGACGTGTCCCACAGCCGATTCCATATGATAGGTTCCCCGGTTGGTT
>NZ_DALZCD010000281.1:0-5443 GCF_031978025.1 Erwinia sp. | reverse complement strand
TACGCGACGTGCACCGGCGTTGTCGGCGACGTGCAGCATCGTCTGTTCTTGGATCATTTTAGAGCTCCGCTAATGTCAACTACTACTTCGGGACCTGATTCAGGTCGTATAAAAGCCCCATTATTGAGGGCGCAGCATTATAACACCGCATCTCGCATATGGGTAGAAAAAATAAACGACTCATATCGAGTCGATATTTGATCCTCTAATTGAGGAACGCGACATTCTAAGGAATTGTTCCCCCGGTAGCAATCGTAATCTGCACACTTCTTCAGCTTGATGGGCGTTTAAACACGTCATTCTGTCAATGACGCCTGAAAAAGACGGTTTTTTGACCACCTTTTATAATGATTTTGCTGCTCAGGGGTAAAGCGTGGCCGCGAGCGCGTTGTGCTCCATAAGGGTTTTGTCTAACTCTATCAATGTTAACTGCCCTTTATCGACCACAACTTTGCCATTAATAATGCTGTAAGCTACCGAACCCAAATTACAAAAGACCAATGCAGTCAGCAGATCATGTTCGGTGCCTGCCATTCCCGGACGATTGAGATTGAAAACGGCAATATCCGCCATCATGCCCGGTGCGATAGCGCCGACGTCGTCGCGGTTCAGAACTTTTGCTCCCTTAAGCGTTGCCGGTTCTAACGCCTGCCTGGCCGTCATGGCATCCGGGCCAAAGCCGACCCGCTGCAGCAGCATCGCCTGACGGACTTCGCCTATCATATCCGCCGTATCGTTTGACGAGGAGCCATCTACGCTTAGTCCTACATTGACGCCTGCATTCAGCATCCTTGTGACCGGTGCGATACCTGAAGCCAGGCGCATATTGGAACAAGGGCAATGGGCGATACCCGTTCCGGTACGAGCAAAAAGTTTGATGCCTAGTCATCCAGCTTTACGCAGTGAGCATGCCAGACGTCATGTCTTACCCAGTCCAGTTCTTCAACATACTGTGCCGGCGTACGATTGAATTTTTCCTGACTGTAGCGAACATTGTTATTGTTTCCGTCAGATGGGTATGCAATGAAACGTTAAAATTGCGGGCCAGGCTGGCTGGCTCATCAGCTCCTGACTCATCGAAAAAGGCGAACAGGGCCCCCAACAATCCGCAGCATCGAGCCGCGTCTGGCTTCGTGATAACGCTCAATGACCCGCTGGGTGTCAGTCAGGATTGCCGCTTCGTTTTCAACCAGTGCATCCGGCGGCAGCCCTCCCCTGCTCTGTCCCAGACTCATGCTGCCGCGACTGGCATGAAAGCGCATTCCGGCAGCAGCTTCAATACTGTCATCCGGGCGACAGCCATTAGGCCAGAGATAAAGATGACCGCTGATCGTGGTACAGCCGGAGAGGATAAGCACGGCCAGCGATATCATGGTCGAAATGCGGATCGTCTCCGGCGTTAATTTCTGCCAAAGAGGATAAAGGTTGGTGATCCCTTTAAACAGTTCGCCATCCTGTGCGGGAGGAATAACCTGCGTCAGGCTCTGGTACATATGGTGATGAGTATTAATCAACCCGGGAACGCAATATGTCCCTTCAGATCGATAACGTCATCCGCCTGCAGCGGCAGCGTTTCAGCTTTGCCGACCGCCGTAATGACATTGCCTTTTATTAATATGCTGCCATGGCGAATCTCTTGTCTTTCATCATCCATAGTGGCAATCAGATCGGCATTTTTCAGCAGCAGTGTTCGTTCAGGATCCACAGAAGGTTGTGTCTGCCTTGCTGCTATTAAAGAAGGGGTGGCGGCAAAGAGTTTAGAAGAGGCGGCAAGCAGCGGTAAGTCAGCAACAGCCGATGAGTCTGATCGGGTCGATTGTGCATATTGGCTTTCCATGTCGTTTCCCGAAACAAGGCATGACTCCTACGCGCCCTGCGTAAGTTCACTCAGCATGACTGAGCGTAAGCCTATCTTAAGCCTTACAGAAAAATTTAACGCGCTCCCGATCATTGGGCATTTGTCGTGGTCAGGAAGCTTTGTAAAGGCAGGCAAAGCGGACGGGAAAACAGGAAAAGCAGAAAAGAAAAAACCCCCGCAAGCGGGGGTTTTTCACAGAGAAGAAGTTCTTACAGAACCGCTTTCTCTATAACGCGAACCAGGGTCCAGGACTTGGTCTTGGACAGTGGGCGGCATTCACGGATTTCAACCTTGTCGCCGATACCACATTCATTGTTCTCGTCATGTACGTGCAGTTTAGTCGTACGCTTAATGAACTTACCGTAGATTGGGTGTTTCACGAAACGTTCGATAGCTACAACAATGGATTTCTCCATTTTGTCGCTAGTCACACGACCTTGCAGAGTACGGATTTTATCGGTCATTACGCACCCGCCTTCTCAGTCAGTAAAGTCTTAACGCGTGCAACATCACGACGCACTTGCTTCAACAGATGAGTCTGTTGCAGCTGGCCGGATGCTGCCTGCATGCGCAGGTTGAACTGCTCACGCAGCAGGTTAAGCAGCTCAGTGTTCAGCTCTTCAACGCTTTTCTCACGCAGCTCTGTTGCTTTCATTACATCACCGTCTTAGTTACAAAGGTGGTTTTGATAGGCAGTTTTGCTGCTGCCAGCTTGAATGCTTCACGGGCCAGCTCTTCCGGAACACCGTCCATTTCATACAGGACTTTACCAGGCTGGATCAGGGCAACCCAATACTCAACGTTACCCTTACCTTTACCCATACGCACTTCCAGCGGCTTCTCGGTAATTGGTTTGTCCGGGAATACACGGATCCAAATTTTACCTTGACGCTTAACTGCACGGGTCATAGCACGACGTGCTGCTTCGATCTGACGAGCAGTCAGACGACCACGGCCAACAGCTTTCAGACCGAAAGTACCGAAGCTAACATCCGTACCCTGCGCCAGACCACGGTTGCGGCCTTTGTGCACTTTACGGAATTTTGTACGCTTTGGTTGTAACATCAGCGACTCTCCTTACTTACGGCCTTTACGCTGCTGCTTTTTAGGTTGAGCAGCCGGTTCCGGTTGTTCAACAGCAGCCATACCACCCAGGATCTCGCCTTTGAAGATCCATACCTTAACGCCGATTACACCATAAGTGGTGTGCGCTTCAGAGGTGTTGTAGTCAATGTCAGCACGCAGGGTGTGCAACGGCACGCGGCCTTCACGGTACCATTCGGTACGCGCGATTTCAGCACCGCCCAGACGGCCACTAACTTCAACTTTGATCCCTTTAGCGCCCAGACGCATTGCGTTCTGTACAGCACGCTTCATCGCACGGCGGAACATCACACGACGCTCCAGCTGAGAAGTGATGCTGTCAGCAACCAATTTAGCGTCCAGTTCCGGTTTACGGACTTCGGCGATATTGATCTGTGCAGGAACGCCAGCGATATCCGCTACGACCTTGCGCAGTTTTTCTACGTCTTCGCCTTTCTTACCGATCACGATGCCAGGACGAGCGGTGTGAATAGTCACACGGATGCTCTTAGCCGGACGCTCGATAACGATACGAGAGACGGACGCTTTAGCCAGTTCTTTAGTCAGGAACTGACGTACTTTAAAGTCGCTGTCCAGGTTGTCAGCGAATTCTTTGGTATTTGCGAACCAGGTAGAGTTCCAGGGTTTAACAATACCCAGGCGAATACCATTAGGATGTACTTTCTGACCCATTGCTAGTCTCCAGAGTCTCAGCGATCGGACACAACCACAGTAATGTGGCTGGTGCGCTTCAGGATGCGATCTGCACGACCTTTTGCACGCGGCATAATGCGCTTCATGCTTGGGCCTTCGTCTACGAAGATCTTCGTGACTTTCAGATCATCAATGTCAGCGCCATCGTTGTGTTCGGCGTTAGCAATGGCAGATTCCAGAACTTTCTTGACCAGTACAGCCGCTTTCTTATTGGTGTAGGTCAAAATGTCCAGAGCCTGCGACACTTTCTTACCGCGGACAAGATCTGCTACCAGGCGAACCTTCTGAGCAGAAGAACGAGCGTGGCGATGTTTAGCGATAGTTTCCATCTCTTCCTCCTGTTAGCGTTTCTTGGCTTTCTTATCAGCAGTGTGACCGCGATAAGTACGAGTCGGTGCAAATTCACCCAGTTTGTGACCGACCATTTCGTCGGAAACAAAGACAGGAACGTGCTGACGACCATTATGGACAGCGATGGTCAAACCGATCATGTTAGGGAAGATCGTTGAACGACGGGACCAGGTGCGCAAAGGCTTCTTGTCTCCGCTTTCCACCGCTTTCTCTACCTTCTTCAGCAAGTGCAGGTCAATAAATGGACCTTTCTTGAGAGAACGTGGCATGGCTTATCCTCTAAAATTATTTGCTACGGCGACGTACGATAAATTTATCAGTACGCTTGTTGCTACGGGTCTTCTTACCTTTAGTCTGCAGGCCCCAAGGTGAAACAGGGTGCTTACCAAAGTTACGACCTTCACCACCACCGTGCGGGTGATCGACTGGGTTCATCGCAGTACCGCGAACGGTAGGACGAACACCGCGCCAACGAGCTGCACCGGCTTTACCCAGAACGCGAAGCATGTGCTCAGCGTTGCCAACTTCGCCCAAGGTCGCGCGGCAGTCGGATTCGACTTTACGCATTTCACCAGAGCGCAGACGCAGGGTAACGTAGGAGCCTTCACGCGCAACGATCTGCACGTAAGCACCGGCTGAACGGGCAATCTGACCGCCTTTGCCTGGTTTCATTTCTACGTTGTGTACGGTGGAACCCACTGGGATGTTGCGCATCGGCAGGGTGTTACCCGCTTTAATCGCCGCATCAACGCCAGACTGAATCTGGTCGCCAGCTTTCAGGCCTTTAGGGGCCAGGATGTAACGGCGCTCGCCGTCTTTGTACAGAACCAGCGCGATGTTCGCGGAGCGGTTCGGATCGTACTCAAGACGTTCAACGGTTGCCGGGATACCATCTTTGTTGCGTTTGAAGTCAACAATACGGTAAGCCTGCTTGTGACCACCACCGATATGACGGGTAGTGATGCGACCATTGTTGTTACGGCCACCGGATTTGCTGTTTTTTTCTACCAGCGGGGCAAATGGTTTGCCCTTGTGCAGCTCCGCGTTTACCACTTTAACTACGTGGCGACGACCCGGAGATGTCGGTTTACATTTAACAACTGCCATTGTTCTTCTCCTCCGACTTACTCAGCGCCGCCGACGAAGTCCAGATTCTGGCCTTCTTTCAGGGTGACGTAAGCTTTTTTCCAGTCGTTACGACGACCAATACGCTGTCCGGAACGTTTAACCTTCCCTTTCATGATCAGGGTGTTAACTTCCTTCACTTCCACTTCGAAAAGCTTCTGTACAGCGGCTTTGATTTCTGCTTTGGTCGCGTCTTTAGCAACTTTGAGAACGATGGTGTTGGTTTTTTCCATCGCAGCAGACGCTTTTTCAGATACGTGCGGCGAGCGCAGTACTTTCAGCAGACGTTCTTCACGGATCATGCCAGCATCT
>NZ_DALZCD010000280.1:0-5451 GCF_031978025.1 Erwinia sp. | reverse complement strand
AACTGTTTAACGAGCTGGGCCCGCGTTTCGCGAGGCGTGCCGGTGGATACACTCGTATTCTGAAGTGTGGCTTCCGCGCTGGTGACAACGCTCCGATGGCTTACATCGAGCTGGTTGATCGTCCAGAAGCTCAAGCAGAAGCAGCAGAGTAACATCTGTCGCAATCTGGAAAAACCGGGCGTAAGCCCGGTTTTTTTATGTCTGAAATTTCCCCTGCCTTTCACATCGCGCTATCCTGCTGGTTTCCTTTTCCGTCTGCGAGGTCATGATGTGGTTATTTGACCAGCTGGTAGAACAGCACATCTCCGAAGCCCAGAAAAATGGCGAATTTGATAACCTTCCCGGTTCCGGTAAAAAATTGACGCTGGATGATGACAGGCATGTTCCGGTTGAGCTGCGCGCGGCTTATCGCCTGCTGAAAAACTCAGGTTATCTGCCTCCTGAACTGGAAATGCGACGCGAAGCGGTGGAACTGCATGAGCTACTGGCCGGTATTGACCCTGCAGATGAGCGCTATTCCCATTTTGCCAAACATCTTACACTCTTAGAGAGCAAACTCAGGCAGGCAGGGATGGACACCGATTTTCTCAGAAAGGAGTATGGCGAGCGGCTGCAGGAGCGTTTGTTTGGAGCGGATAAATGTACAAAATAGGTCAGCTTGCTAAACTGGCGGACGTCACGCCCGATACGATCCGTTATTACGAAAAGCAGCAAATGATGGATCATGAGATCCGTACGGAAGGGGGATTCAGGCTCTACAGCCAGAACGATCTTCAACGGCTCAGGTTTATTCGCTATGGCAGACAGCTAGGTTTTAGTCTGGAAGCGATCCGTGAACTGCTTTCGATCCGGGTGGATCCTGCTCATCATACCTGTCAGGAATCCAAAACTATTGTGCAGACGAGACTGCAGGAAGTTGAAAGCATGATCGCTGAACTGCAGCATATGCAGCGTTCACTGACAAGGCTAAATGATGCTTGCTGCGGGACGGCTCATAGCAGCGTTTACTGCTCGATTCTGGAAGCATTAGAAAAAGGTGCGCTGGCCCCGACGGCAGATTGATTTTTTGCCTTTTCAGTTCTATATTCAGTGCCGATTCAACCATGAGGATTTTACATGACCAAATATCAGCATAAAAAAGGCACCATTCGCGATAATGCGCTGGAAGCGCTACTACACGATCCGCTGTTTAAAACCCGTATCGAAGCGAATAAAAAAGGTAAAGGTAGCTATCGACGTAAGGACAAACACATCGCCCGGGAGGCCAGTGGTAAAGTCGACTTTACCACTGGCCTTCTGCTTTCAGGGTATAAAAAAACCGCCTTTAAAGGCGGTTCTTTTTTAATCCTCACCGCTAAATCTGACCGTTTTTCTGTTTTAACAGATCGCGGATTTCAGTCAGCAACGTCTCTTCAGCACTGATTTTAGGCGCCGGCTTTTCAACTTCTTTCTTCTTGTGCAGCTTGTTCATTAATTTAATAGCCAGGAAGATAGCAAAAGCGACAATAATAAAATCAAAAACGTTCTGCAGAAAGATACCGTACTGCATGACGACTGCAGGCGCATCGCCCACTGCAGGTTTAAGTACCCAGCCAAACTGCTTGAAGTCTATTCCACCAATCAGTAATCCCAGCGGCGGCATAATTATGTTCGCTACCAGAGAAGAAACGATTTTACCGAATGCGGCACCAATAATAACGCCGACTGCCAGATCGACCACATTGCCGCGCATAGCAAAATCGCGAAACTCTTTGAATAAACTCATTGTTGTCTCCTTTCCTGTGCCAGTGGATAAGTCTAACAAACGAAACGGCTTTTGCCATGGTCATCGCGGAGAAAAATGAGACGGATGTGAAAAAGAAGAGCGGTGGGCAATAAAGACGGTGCCTTTCCCTGGCAGCGCGTAAGACGTTATAAAAAGAACGGACTGGGCTGAAAAAGCCTTTCTACGTCAGGCACAAATTTTTTGTCGGTCAGGAACATGATCACATGATCGCCCTGTTCGATCCGCAAGTTGTCATTAGCGATCATCACGTCATCACCGCGCACAACCGCGCCAATAATCGTGCCCGGCGGAAGCTTGATATCATCAATAGATCTGCCAACAACGCGGGAGGTGGTTTCATCCCCATGCGCGATCGCCTCGATCGCTTCGGCAACGCCACGGCGTAGCGAAGAGACGCCGACAATATCAGCCTTACGCACGTGTCCCAGCAGGGCCGAAATTGTTGCCTGCTGCGGCGAGATAGCAATATCGATCACGCTGCCCTGAACCAGATCGACATAGGCTTTCCGTTGGATCAACACCATAACCTTCTTCGCGCCCATTTTTTTTGCCAGCATGGCCGACATGATATTGGCTTCGTCATCGTTAGTAATGGCTATGAAAAGATCGATCTGATCAATATGTTCTTCGGCAAGCAGTTCCTGATCCGATGCATCCCCATAAAAGACGATGGTATTTTGCAGCAGTTCCGCCAGCTCGGCGGCCCGCTGTGGGTTACGTTCAATCAGTTTTACGCTGTAGTTTTTTTCCAGGCGCTGGGCCAGGCCTGAACCGATATTTCCGCCGCCAACAATCATAATCCGCTTATAGGGCTTTTCCAGGCGCTGGTACTCGCTCATCACTGCGCGGATATTCTGGCTTGCGGCGATAAAAAACACTTCGTCACCCGCTTCCACAATGGTCGAACCTTGTGGACGGATGGGGCGATCCTGACGAAAGATCGCGGCAACGCGCGTGTCAATATGAGGCATGTGTTCACGCATGATAGCCAGGGGATTACCAACCAGCGGCCCGCCATAATAGGCTTTTACTACCGCCAGGCTGACCTTGCCTTCGGCAAAATTAACGACCTGCAGCGCGCCCGGGTATTCAATTAGCCGATAGATATTGTCGATAACCAGCTGCTCAGGCGAGATCAGATGATCAATCGGAACGGCTTCGGGGATAAAAAGCCGTTCAGCATCGCGCAAGTAGTCCGGTGCCCGAATACGGGCGATGCGATTGGGCGTATTAAAAAGAGAGTAGGCAACCTGGCAGGCCACCATATTGGTTTCATCCGAACTGGTCACTGCTACCAGCATATCGGCATCTTCCGCCCCGGCTTCTCGTAGTACGCGTGGATGAGAGCCGTGACCCTGCACCACACGTAAATCGTATTTATCCTGTAGCTGACGCAGGCGGCCGGAATCCGTATCCACTACGGTAATATCGTTGTTTTCACCTACCAGGTTTTCAGCAAGTGTGCCGCCGACCTGACCGGCGCCAAGAATAATGATTTTCATTGTGCTTCAGTCTGTTCAGGAAAAAGGAGTAGGCCAGCTGTACCGGCCGCTACGTTATTTTTTCACCAGCTTCGCATAGTAAAAGCCGTCACCACCCTGAGCATCAGGAAAAACCTGAATGCCCGGCTGCTGTTTGTCGCCGGTATCACTTAGCGTAGCATCACTGTGACGCGCTAAAAACGCCGCAACCTGCAGATGATTCTCTTCCGGCAATATTGAACAGGTGGCGTAAAGCAAGGTACCGCCCGGTTTCAAATGGGGCCAGATAGCATCCAGTATTTGCTGCTGAATAGCGGCCAGCTCAGGAATATCCCGATCCCGACGCAGCCATTTAATATCCGGATGGCGACGAATTACGCCCGTCGCGGAGCAGGGCGCATCCAACAGAATGCGATCGAACTGTTGGTCGCCGCACCATTGTTCAGGCAGCGTGCCGTCCCCGACTTTTACTTCGGCAGTCATATTCAGTCGCTGAAGATTTTCGCTGACTCTTGCTAAACGCTTCGCATCAATATCCACGGCCATAACCCTGGCTTCAGGTGCCGCCTCCAGAATATGCGTGGTTTTACCGCCTGGCGCGGCGCACAGGTCCAGAATTGTTTCGCCGTTTTGTGGATCGAGCAACGCGATGCATCCCTGAGCTGACGCGTCCTGCACCGTAACCCAGCCAAGATCAAATCCCGGTAGCTGCGATACGGCACAAGGGGTTTCAAGCCGCAGGGCATCTTTATGCAGCGGGTGAGGTTCGGCATTTTTACCGGTTTCCTGCAGCAGCTTTAGCCACTCTTCGCGGCTGTGATGCTGCCGATTTACGCGCAGCCACATCGGCGGCCGCTGGTTATTAGCATCCACTATTTGCGGCCACTGCCCGGGCCAGGCATTTCTCAACCTGGCTAGCAGCCATTTCGGATGCAGATACTGCTGATCGCCCTCGGCCATCGCCGTGGTCAGTTCTTCTTGTTTCCGTTGAAACTGCCGCAGTACGCCATTAATCAGCCCTTTCAGCTGCGGTCGCTTAAGCGCCACTGCGCCTTCTACCGTTTCCGCCAGTGCGGCGTGAGCTGGAATACGGGTGAACATGAGCTGGTAAAGACCAACCATAATCAGGAAATGTATGGCGCGTTGTTTTCCGGTAAGTGGGCGTTCCATCAGCTGGCTGATAACCCATTCCAGCTGCGGCAGCGTGCGCAGCACGCCGTAGCACAGTTCCTGCAGCAGGGCAGCGTCTTTTTCCGCCAGCAATTTTTGCGCCACAGGAAGCACGGTGCTTAATGACTCGCCTTTTTCGACTACTTTTTCAATAGTCTCGGCAGCCACGCTGCGCAGATTAGTATTTTTTTTCATAGGATCGCTTTAAATATCGCCCGGCGCGAGGCCGGGCGAAAGGTCAGGCAAGGATATTGCCAGGCGTAAACCATTCGCGGCGGGAGTTCAGTAGATCCTGCGCTTTCATGGCTTTTTTGCCGGCAGGCTGTAGCTCTTCGATATTCAGAACGCCATCGGCAGTCGCAATTTGGATGCCGTTTTTGTCCGCCTGCACGATTTCACCCGGCTGCTTTGCAACGTGCGGCAATACAGAGGCTTTCCACACTTTTATCGGCTGGTCTTCTAGAGTGAAGTAGCTGACTGGCCAGGGATTAAAAGCGCGAATGCAGCGCTCCAGCTGGGAGGCAGATAGCATCCAGTCCAGCTTCGCTTCTTCTTTGCTGAGTTTTTCCGCATAGCTAACCAGCGCTTCATCCTGTACCTCAGGTTGCGCGTGACCACTGGCAAGCTGCTCAAGGGTGGTTAACATACCCTGAGGGCCGAGTTCGGCCAGCTTTTGATAGAGGCTGGCGCTGGTATCATCTGCTTCAATCGGGCAGGCCAGCTTGTACAGCATATCGCCGGTATCCAGGCCCACGTCCATTTGCATAATGGTCACGCCGGTCTCCGCATCGCCAGCCCAGAGTGAACGCTGGATGGGAGCGGCACCGCGCCATTTCGGCAACAGCGAACCGTGCACATTAATACAGCCCAGGCGTGGCATAGCCAGGACGGCGGCAGGCAGGATCAGCCCGTAGGCGACCACCACCATGGCATCAGCCTGCAGCGCGGCAACCAGCTGCTGGTTCTCTTCGGGACGCAGGGATTTGGGTTGAAACACCGGAATGCCATGCTGCT
>NZ_DALZCD010000279.1:0-5461 GCF_031978025.1 Erwinia sp. | reverse complement strand
TGATGCAGGACATAATGATGAAAAAAATCGTACTTGCCGCGCTGTTATCCGGTCTTAGCCTGAGCGCCAGCGCTGCGCAAACTATCCGTTTTGCTACTGAAGCGTCTTACCCTCCTTTTGAATTTGTTGATTCCGCTAATAAAATTCAGGGTTTCGACGTCGATCTGGCCAACGCATTGTGTAAAGAGATTGACGCAACCTGCACTTTCACCAATCAGGCGTTCGACAGCCTGATCCCGAGCCTGAAATTCCGCCGCTTCGATGCGGTGATGGCCGGTATGGATATCACGCCCGAGCGTGAGAAACAGGTCCTGTTTACCAAAGCCTATTACGATAACTCCGCTTTATTTATCGCGCAGAAAGGTAAAGTTGCTGACGTCGCCGCGTTAACCGGCAAACGCGTTGGCGTGCAGAACGGTACTACGCATCAAAAATACCTGACTGAAAAGTTGAAAGACGTGAAAACCGTGCCTTATGACAGCTATCAAAATGCCATTCTGGATCTGAAAAACGGCCGTATTGATGCCGTATTCGGCGACACGGCGGTAGTTAACGAGTGGCTGAAACAGAACGCTTCACTGGCACCAGTAGGCGAGAAAGTGACCGATAAAGACTACTTTGGTACCGGTCTGGGCATCGCCTTGCGCCAGGGCAACACCCAGCTGCAGGAGAAATTCAATACTGCCCTGGATAAAGTGAAAGCCGACGGCACCTATAAAACCATCTACAGCAAATGGTTCCAGCAATAACGGAATGAACGAATTCTATTCTCTCGCAAGCGCCGCCGGGATGACCGTCGGCCTTGCCGTTTCTGCGCTGGCCGCAGGACTGGTTCTGGCGATGATTTTTGCCGTCTGGGAGTCCGCCCGCTGGCGCCCCGTGGCCTGGATCGGCACCGCGCTGGTCACGCTCTTTCGCGGGCTGCCGGAGATTCTGGTGGTCCTCTTCGTCTATTTCGGCGCTTCTCAACTGCTGCTGACACTTTCAGACGGCTTTACGCTGCATCTGGGCTTCACCACGCTGCCGATCCAGATGACGATTGAAAACTTCGACGTCAGCCCGTTTCTCTGCGGCGTTATCGCGCTGTCGATCCTCTATTCCTCTTACGCTTCGCAGACGCTGCGCGGTGCCCTGAAGGCGGTGCCGCAGGGGCAATGGGAATCGGGCATGGCGCTGGGTATGAAAACCCCGGCGATTTTTTTCCGCCTGATCCTGCCGCAAATGTGGCGTCATGCGCTGCCGGGGCTGGGAAACCAGTGGCTGGTACTGCTAAAGGATACGGCGCTGGTGTCGTTGATCAGCGTTAACGATATTATGCTGCAAACCAAAAGCATTGCCTCACGCACGCAGGAACCTTTTACCTGGTATATGGCTGCGGCAGCGATTTATTTAGTTATTACCCTGTTTAGTCAGCAGGTGTTAAAGCGTATCGAAGCGCGTACCACGCGTTTTGAACAGGGGAATAACGGATGCTGAGCTATTTACCTGAGCTGCTGAAAGGCCTGCATACCAGCCTGACCCTGACTCTGGCCTCACTGGTGCTGGCACTGCTGTTGGCGCTGGTATTCACTGTGATCCTGTCGCTGAAAATACCCGTGTTGAGCCAGACCGTGCGCGGCTACATCACGCTGTTTACCGGTACACCACTGCTGGTACAAATCTTTTTGATTTACTATGGACCCGGACAGTTTCCTTCAATCCAGGCGATCCCCTGGTTATGGAACGCGCTGTCGCAGCCCTGGCTCTGCGCTCTGCTCGCGCTTTCCCTTAACAGCGCGGCGTACACTACTCAGCTGTTTTACGGTGCGGTAAGAGCGATTCCTTCCGGACAGTGGCAGTCCTGCGCCGCGCTGGGAATGGACCGTAAAGCTACGCTGCGCATTCTGCTGCCTTACGCCTTTAAGCGAGCACTTTCTTCTTATTCTAACGAGGTCGTGCTGGTCTTTAAGAGTACCTCGCTGGCTTATACCATTACGCTAATGGAAGTGATGGGTCAGGGGCAGCAGCTTTACGGGCGCACCTATGACGTGACGGTTTTTGCAGCGGCAGGCTTAATTTACCTGTGCGTTAATGGGCTATTAACGCTAATGATGCGTCTGATCGAACGTCGGGCGCTGGCTTTTGAGCGACGTAACTGAGTTAATGCCGACGGCCTTTGTCGTCGGCATTCGTCAAATAACAGCGCTTAACGGCCGGTTAATCAGTCCATAACGCCGCCGCCGCAACGGCCATACTGTTCCGATAATCTTTACGCAAGGATCGGAGACATGCTTAAGGTTTGCGTTTTTCTGCTTATCGGATGTGCCGCTAACGCGCTGGCCAGCGCTCCGCTTCGCTTTGCCATTTCGGCAACCTATCCCCCCTTTGTCTATCTGAACGCCGGGCACCAGCCGGTGGGATTCGATATTGAGTTGGCGAACGCTTTGTGTGAAAAAATGGCGCGGCAGTGCCTTTTTACGAATAACGATTTTAACCGCCTGCTGCCTTCGCTGAAGTTCAACCGCTACGACGCGGTGATTTCCGGGCTGGATATTACCGAAGAGCGGCGTGAAGAAGCAGATTTCACCCGGCCCTATCTGGAAAGTTCCGCGACGTTCATCGCGATCAAAGGCCGCTACTCCTCTTTAGAGCAGCTGCGCGGCCAGCGCGTCGGCGTCGCCGACGCAACTACCCTGCAGGCATGGCTGCAAAGTTCATGGCCGGAGATTATTTCTGTGGTGTACGACAACTATCAGAACGCGCTTTTGGATATCCGCAACACCCGGCTGGACGGCATTTTTGGCGAAACGCCTTCCATGCAGGCCCTCCTGAAAAGCAATCCAAACCTGGCAGCCGTCGGCCAACCGGTCAAGGACACTCACTATTTCGGCTCGGGCCTGGGCATTGCCGTGCGTAAAGGCGATAAGGCGCTGCTGGATCGGCTAAATAACGCCCTGGAAAGCCTGGAAGATGACGGCACGCTGCAAAAGCTTAAGCAGCGCTGGCTTGGCCCGACGGCTAACCTGCCGGCCGAATCAGAGACGCCGTAGCAGGGTCAGCACTTCGCTGTGCGCGGTATGCGGGAACATATCAAACAGCTGGACTTTAACGATGCTGTATTCGCTGAGGCGGATAATATCGTCAGCCATGCTCTGCGCGTTGCAGCTGGAATAAAGAATGAACGGCGGCGCCATACGGCTCAGATAATCACAAAGTGCCGCGCCAATACCCCGGCGTGGCGGATTAACCAGCACCAGATCGGGCGTGCTGCCTTCGCCGGTAGCGAAAGCCGTAGAGTCCAACGCGGCAAAACTTACCTTCTCCAGCCCCATCTGCTCAGCCGAACGTTTGGCGCAAGCGATCGCTTCCGCGCTGATTTCAATGCCGGTCAGCGTCATTTCCGGCGTGGCGCAATGCAACCCGAAACCGCCCACCCCGCAGAACAAATCCCACATGCTTTTAACGCCCAATTCGCTTACCCAGGCTCTTGCAGTAGCATACAGCGATGCGGCTACCGACGGGTTGGTCTGGAAAAAGCTCTGAGGCCTGATCCACAGCGGCACATCGTTAAGCTGTTCAGCCAGCGCCTGATTTTCCGTCAGCGGGATCTCTTCTTCGCCCTCCAGGATCGCCATATGCACTGGCTGAATGTTGGCCGAAATGACGCTCAGCTGCGGCAGCTGCGTCTGCAGTACGGGCAACGCTTTGGTCAGCTGGGCCAGCTTCTCTTTGGAACGCAGAACAAAGCGCAGCATCAGTTCACCGCTTTGGCGGCTCTCCGTCAGCAGAATAAACTTCAGCTCGCCACGCTTGCGTGCCACGTTATACGGCGTCAGGCCCGCGCGGGCGATAAAGGGTTTCAGTTGCGCAAACACAGCGGCAAAACTGTCCGGATAAAGCGGGCAGTCGCAAAGGTCAATCGGCGTACCATCGGGATGCACAATGCCCAGCAGCGGGCGTTCCACGCTGCCGCTGACCACCATTTTTGCCTTATTGCGAAACCCCTGCTGTGCCGAAGTAACAGGCGGCAGCCATTCGCCTACCGTCTGTGCCGACAGGAGCTGTTGCAGCTGAGACTGCTTTCGATCCAGCTGTTGCGGATAGGGGCGATCCAGCCACTGGCAGGAGCGGCAGCGATCGGCATCATAAAGGGCGCAGTGCATGTAAAATCTCGTCAAACCAAAGCGGGCGGGGATTGTACCATTGCGCCTTCAGCGCTGCTGAAAAAAATCCCGGCTGCTGGCCGGTAAAAAAAGCAGTATCAGCACCAGCAGGTCAGGCAGCTTTTGCGAAAGCAGCAGCTGGCCCTGCTCCCCGCCAGGCGTGAATATCCCGGGGCTGGCCCAACCCGCGGAGACAGTCAGCAGATAAGCGATAACGATCAGCTGTGAACAGCCGTAGCCCCAGCGTCCCCAGCGGCGGCCATCAAGCAGCGCAAGCGCGCAACGCAGCTCAACAAAAAAGATAAGCTGGCTGGCAATGAATATCAGGGTAGCGCTCCAGCTTTGCGCCGCAAGATGGATGACATTCAACAGCGTCTTTAAGCCCATTTCATGCACTTCGAGCGCCACACTCAGGCAGCGTGTCGTTATGATAGCGATAGCCGCCACCACAACCGGGACGGGAACCACGCAGGACGGCTCCTGTTTCAGCACCTCTGACATCGTTTTCTCCCGCCAATGCTCCGTTTTAGTGCAGGCACGCGCGTAAGGCCCACGCCTGCCCTCTTTTTTCCGTTCTCAGCAAAGCGCGCCAGCCTTATTAGCAGTAGATAAAAAGAAAATGCGGCGCTTTGTTCGG
The DNA here is from genome assembly GCF_031978025.1 of Erwinia sp. Taxonomy (NCBI): domain Bacteria; kingdom Pseudomonadati; phylum Pseudomonadota; class Gammaproteobacteria; order Enterobacterales; family Erwiniaceae; genus Erwinia; species Erwinia sp. The sequence continues at coordinate 682 of NZ_DALZCD010000279.1, read as the reverse complement.
CAATGCGCTTTCCTGGCACGATAACTGCTTCCGACCTGTTGAAACAGCAGCAATTTATGTTTAGTCCAGTTTGCAAACTATTGCCACTGGATACGGTTTTTCAGATCGCTACCCGGGAGACAGAAAATGGAGACAGAATCGGCAAAAGTTCGTGAATACCGGGCGCCAGGCATCGGCGCTTATCTGGCCCTGATCGTGGCTATCCTCTTTTTTTCCGGCCTGCTTTTAAACGTGAAAGGAGCAGCATGGCTGGGCGCATTTGACTTTACTACGCTTGGCGGCAAGTTTGGCACGATTAAGGATGCCGCGCGCGCCACGTTTCCTGGCGAAGGCGGCACGGGCGCTAAAGCAGGTTTCCTGTTTGCCCTTTCCCTGGTGCCCACGGTCATGTTGGCATTAGGCCTGCTGGAGATCTTCACCCATTATGGTGCCATCCGCGCCGCCCATAAGTTGCTGACACCGCTGTTAAGGCCACTGCTTGGTATTCCGGGCCGCTGTGGGCTGGCGCTGATAACCGACCTGCAAAGTACTGACGCAGGCGCGGCACTGACTAAGGAGCTGCACGACGGGAAACAGATAGGTAAAAAAGACGTGGTGATTATGGCTGCCTGGCAATACTCCGGCGCAGGGCTGATTAATAACTATTTTGCTATCGGTTCGGCGCTGTTCGTCTCGCTTTCGG
>NZ_DALZCD010000278.1:0-5542 GCF_031978025.1 Erwinia sp. | reverse complement strand
CCCTTTTGGTGATTGCGCCTTATCTGCTGTTCCCTTTTTTACTCTTCCCCCGCTCGCGGGAAAAAGCCTGACGGGCACCTGGCCCGTCATGGCCATCAGGAAAGCAGTTCGAAAGCAATCATGCCCACGAGCGCGCCGGTCGTGCCGAGAAGGGTTTCCATCATCGTCCAGGTCTTGAGCGTCTGTCCTTCGGTTGCGCCGGTAAAGCGGCCAAACAGCCAGAAGCCCGCATCGTTGACGTGGCTGAAAATGATCGAACCGCCTGCGATACAGATAGATAATGCGGCCATCTGCGCGCCGGAATAGTGCAGCGGCTCAATCACCGGCATAATCAGCCCTACCGCCGTCAGGCAGGCGACGGTAGCAGAACCCTGGATGATGCGTACCGCACCGGCAAGGATAAAGCAGGCCAGCGCCACAGGTAAGCCCGCGCCGGTCAGGGCGTGGCCCAGTGCCGGCCCAACGCCGGAATCCACCAGCACCTGCTTAAAGACGCCACCCGCGCCAATCACCAGCAGAATAATGCCTGCTGGCTGCAGCGCGCTGCCGCAAATCTGCATGACCCGCTCTTTATCCATGCCCTGACGATAGGCCAGACCATAAATGGCTACCAGGCAGGCAAGCAGAATGGCGATAAACGGATGACCGATAAACTCCAGCCACTGATAGAGCGAAGTTCCTTCGGTGGCAAAGCGCGCGCCGATGGTTTTCAGCCCTACCAGCACCAGCGGAAACAGGATCAGCGACAGGCTGAAGGCAAAGGAAGGCAGCTTGCTTTCATCAAACTCAGGATGGTTATTTTCGGTCGGCAGCGTAAAGGTCACGTGGCGGCTGATAAAGTTACCGAACAGCGGACCGGCAATCAGCATACTCGGAATCGCCGCGCAGACGCCCAGCAGGATCATCCAGCCGAAATCGACGTGCATCTGCGAAGCCAGCAGCATCGGCGCAGGGCCGGGCAGCAAAAACGCAGCGGCGGCGGCCACGCCGGCGAACAGAGGGATCACCAGTTTAACCAGGTTATCGCCGGTACGGCGCGCCACGGCAAAGGCAATGCTTATCAGTAATACCACCGCGACCTCAAAGAACAGCGGCAGTGCACAAATCAGCCCGGCGATGCCCATTGCATAGTGCGCACGGCTTTCGCCAAAGGTTTTCAGCATCTTGATCGCTATCTGATCGACCGCGCCGGTTTCATGCAAAATTTTACCGAACATCGCGCCCAGCGCGACCACCACGGCCAGGAAGCCCAGCGTGCCGCCCATGCCTTTTTGCATCGTGGCGGCGATATCAATCAGCGGCATGCCGGAGAAGACTCCGGCCCCGACCGAAACCAGCATCAGCGCCAGAAAAGCGTGCATCCGCGCTTTCATCACCAAAAACAGCAGCAGCAGGACAGATCCTGCCGCAGTTAGTACCAGTGTTGCAGTTGACATGACACCCTACTTATTTATCGCACCTTCGATGGTGGCGATAGTAGTAGCCACAACTTCATCCAGCGTCTGGTTGATATCTACGACCAGCACGTCGTGCTCATCACTGCCTGGCTCCTGCAGCGTTTCAAACTGCGTTACCAGCATCTGCGGCTTGAAGAAGTGCCCTTTACGCGCGCGCAGGCGGGCTTCGATGGTGTCAAAATCGCCCTTCATATAAATGAAAGACAGGTTGTCATTGCCTTCGCGCAAAATGTCGCGGTAGCTCTTTTTCAGCGAGGAACAGACGATCAGCGAAAACTGGTTAGTGCGCTGCATAGCGAAAGCGGCATCGTTAATCGCCTTCAGCCACGGACGACGATCGTCATCATTCAGGGGATGACCTTCCGCCATTTTTTGAATATTGCTACGAGGGTGCAGAAAGTCGCCATCCAGGAAAGCCGCTTTCAGGTGATAAGCGACGGCATTAGCAACGGCGGACTTGCCGCTGCCGGATACGCCCATCAGTACAAACACACGATTGGACGGAAAAGGATTCTTCATTGTTTTACTCCGGCGTGGATATCAGGGACCTGCCCAGTGTTAGCGTTATGTTGTTATCGGTAACATTGTCTGGACGCCCGTGAAGTATGGCAACAGCTGGGGCGGAAAAAGCTGGTAAATGTGAGATGGCTCAAAGAAATGCCAGATTAGGACTCTTTGTGGCACAAAGAGACAAAGAGCCGAAGGGATCGGCTCTACAGGGGTCAGATACTGCCGCCTTCCGAAATCATAAAACCAACGTCGATCTGCTGCGATCCACTTTGCTCGCCGCGAATACGCGCCAAAAGAAGGGAAGCGGAAACCTGCCCCATTTTTTCACGCGGCGTCAGCACCGTGGCCAGCTCCGGCGTGACCACCTGGGTGATATCGTGACCGTGGAAACCGGCAATAGCGATATCTTGCGGCACGCGAAGCCCCTGTCGCTGACATTCAAACATGGCGCCCACTGCCAAATCATCATTGGTACAGAACAGGCTGTCCGTTTCAGGATAGCGCTGTTGTGCTGCCCGCATCAGCGTTCCGCCCATTGAAAATGAGGAAGGCTCTTCCATCATAATGCTATGCGGTATCAGGTTAGCTTCGCGCATCGCCTGCTCATAGCCCTGATGTTTCAATAAGGTACGCTCATCCAGCCGCGCGCCCAGATACACCGTGTGGCGATGCCCTTTACGCAGGATGGCATGCGTCATCTGCCGCGCCGCTTCCACATTGTCGAAGCCCACCGCCAGATCCAGGCAGGGCGACACGCAGTCCATCATTTCCAGCACCGGAATACCCGCCGTTTCAATCATGCGCAGGCTGGCAGGCGTATGGCTGCGTTCAGTCAGGATAAGCCCGTCGATGTTCCACCCCAGCAGCGAACGCATCTGTAACTCTTCTTTCTCTGCGCTGTAGCCGAAATGGCCCAGCATGGTCTGATAGCCAGCGGCATCGGTTACGGCTTCAATGCCGCGCAAAACGTCGGCGAAAACCTGGTTAGTGAGAGAAGGCAGCAGCACGCCGATAGCCCGGCTGGTGGCGTTAGATAAAATATCAGGTGCACGATTAGGGATATAGCCCAGTTCATCCAGTGCGGCGGCGATGCGGCTTTGCAAGGCAACGGAAACCTGATCGGGATTGCGCAGATAGCGGCTGACGGTCATCTTGGTGATGCCCACACGATCGGCAACGTCCTGTAGCACCGGTCTTTTCTTCTTCATTATTTTCAGAGGGGTCAGAGGATGGATCGCTTGAGTGTAACAAAATTGGAGGGAAAACGGTGAAGGGCGCGGCAGCGCGCGCCCAAAGTGTGATCTTAAACAGACGGCAGATCGAACAGCAGGATTTCAGCATCGCTGCTGGCTTGCAGGCTCAACGTGCTCTCATCCCAAATAGCGAAAGCGTCGCTGGTACCCGCTTTTTCGCCATTGACTGTAACATCGCCTTTAACAACCTGGATCCAGATACGGCGGTTTGGCTCCAGCTGGACGCTATCCTGCTCGCCCTGTTTCAGTACCCAGCGAGAAAGCGTCATGTCCTGATAAACCTTCAGCGAGCCTTCACGCGCATCCGGCGACAATATCAGCTGACGGCCCTGGACATCCGCAAAACGACGCTGATCGTAACGGGGCGTAATGCCGGTTCTTTCCGGAATAATCCAGATCTGATACAGATGCAGCGGCACTTCTTTGCTGGCGTTGTACTCAGAGTGACGAACACCGGTTCCGGCGCTCATAATCTGGAACTCACCCGCCGGGATCTGCTCCTTGTTGCCCATGCTGTCTTCGTGCTCCACCGTGCCGGAAAGCACGTAGGTCAGGATCTCCATATCCTTATGCGGATGGGTACCGAAGCCCTGCCCTCCATCAATCACATCTTCGTTAATCACTCGCAGCGCCGAAAAGCCCATAAAATTGGCGTCATAGTAGTTAGCGAAAGAGAACGTATGCCAGCTGTCCAGCCAGCCATGGTTAGCGTGACCGCGATCTTGTGCTTTGCGTAAGTAAATCATATTCAATCCTCCTCAACGTTTTCACACAGTCTGGACCTGTGGTGCCTGGGAAGATAGCGGAGAAAATTGTCTCCTCTGTTCAAATTATTCGATGAAACAGGCGGCCTTCTTTCAGGCCAGATGCACAAGGTCATAAAAAGAGGGGAGCACCGTTTTTTTACCGGGAAAAAGGCAAAAAAAAAGCCAGCACCCGAGCTGGCTAAATAATATTGGAAGCAATGTGAGCAATGTCGTGCCTTCCCGACCGGTCCGTGAAGCCCAAATCGAAAACGCATGACAATAATAATCATTATCATTCGCACTTGTAAAGCCCTCTTCGCCCTTTTTTTCGCTTGATTTTAAGGCAGAATCCCCTGATTTTAAGAAGGAAATAAACAAAAGGAGCGCGAGAATGAGTGAGATAGTTATCAGACATGCCGCCGTTGAAGACGCCACGGAACTGTATCGTATCCTCAGCCAGCCGGAGACCTATACCGATACGCTGCAAATTCCTCATCCCTCGCTCGCGCTTATTCAGCAACGGTTACAGAATCTCCAGCCCGGTATGCAGCGGCTGGTCGCCTGCATTGATGGGCAGGTTGTCGGCGACTTATATCTGGAGGTTAACGCGCGCGCGCGTCGGCGGCATACCGCGACTTTCGGGATGTGCGTCGATTGTCACTATCGTGGACGCGGCGTGGCATCGGCACTGATGCAGGAAATGGTCAGCCTGTGCGACAACTGGCTGAGTGTTGAGCGTATTGAGCTGACGGTATTTGCCGACAACGACACGGCGGTAAGGCTTTATCAGCGGTTTGGTTTTGCCACGGAAGGCGTGGCGCGACGTTATGCCGTACGCAATGGCAAACAGGTGGATGCACTTTATATGGCGCGTTTGCGCGCCGCATAAAATACAGGGGCGATAAGGTATCGCCCCTTCTTGTTAATAACCTGCCGTCAGATCGTCAACAGAGCGCGGATCGGAAGCGCCATACAGGGTCCCATCCGGGCCAATCATAATACTTTGCGTACTGCCCATCGCTGGCAGCACTTTAACGTGCTGTCCTTTGGCTTCCAGCAGCTTTAGCGTATCCGGGCTAAAGCCCTTTTCCACGCGTAGCTGATCCGGCAGCCACTGATGATGGAAGCGCGGCGCATTGGTCGCTTCTGCCACGTTCATACCAAAATCGATGCTGTTAACCACCATTTGCAGCACGGTAGTAATGATACGACTGCCGCCCGGGCTGCCCGTGACCAGCCAGGTTTTACCGTTTTTAGCAACAATAGTTGGTGACATGGACGAGAGCGGTCGTTTGTAAGGCTGGACCGCGTTCGCTTCACCGCCCACCAGGCCATAAATATTTGGCGTGCCCGGCTTGGCGGAAAAATCATCCATTTCGTTGTTGAGCAAAATCCCACTCTTCCCTGCCACAATCCCGCTACCGAAGTACGTATTCAGGGTATAGGTCACCGCGACCGCATTGCCCTGCTTATCCACCACGGAAAAATGCGTGGTCTGGTTGCTTTCATAAGGGGCCAGTTTGCCGGGTTTAATCTCAGTGGAAGGCAGCGCTTTGTTCACGTCTATCTGCTGTGC
>NZ_DALZCD010000277.1:0-5657 GCF_031978025.1 Erwinia sp. | reverse complement strand
CATTTTTCCTCACGAACTTGTTGCACGGTACGACGGCGATAGGCCCAAATCATCATAATGGCGCCGGCGATAATCATCGGCGTCGAAAGGATTTGCCCCATGCTGATAAAATTGTCGAACAGGCCCAACTGGGCGTCTGGCTGACGGAAATACTCCACGATAAAGCGGAATACGCCGTAGCCGATCAGGAACAGGCCTGATACCGCGCCCATCGGACGGTTTTTACGGATAAATACATTCAGAATGATAAACAGCACCACGCCTTCCAACAGCAGCTCATAAAGCTGGGAAGGATGGCGAGGCAGCACGCCATAGGTCGACAGCAGAGATTGCCATTCCGGATGAGTAGCCGTCAGCGCTACGTCTTCACCACGCGAGCCAGGGAACAACATTGCCCACGGCAGATCGGGCGCCACGCGTCCCCAGAGTTCACCATTGATAAAGTTGCCCAGGCGGCCTGCACCCAGTCCGAACGGGATCAGCGGCGCAATAAAATCCGCAACCTGGAAGAAGTTGCGTTTAGTACGGTGAGCGAACCAAAGCATCACGCAAATCACGCCGATCAGGCCACCGTGGAACGACATACCGCCATCCCAGACCTTAAACAGATAGAGCGGATTATCCAGGAATAGCGGCAGGTTATAAAACAGCACGTAGCCAATGCGGCCGCCCAGGAAGACGCCAAGAAACCCTGCGTACAGCAGGTTTTCAACCTCTTCTTTTTTCCAGCCGCTACCCGGCTTGTTGGCGCGGCGTACGGCCAGCCACATGGCAAAGACAAAGCCGACCAGATACATCAGGCCATACCAGTGCAGGGCAATCGGCCCGACAGAGAAAATTACCGGATCAAATTGGGGGAAAGCCAGATAGCCGTTAGTCATCTTTCACCATTATTAATAGTCCCTGATCTCAGGTGACGGAATGAATAAAGCGCACGTGCGGCGCCGCGCAGAGGCGCGCATAATAGCACAGGCCGCACGAGGCGGCCTGATGGAACTGTAAACTTTAATAAGCGGCTAACGACCGCCGCGGATCAGGCCGCCCAGTCCGCGTCGCTCCATGAAAGCGGCGACCAGATGGCGCACCTGGCTGGCCTGTTCCGCCTGCAGACCCGCTTCGGCCAGCTTCTGTGCCTCTTCGTAATCGATGTGGTGCAGCAGATATTTCACCCGGGCGACGTTGCGTCCATTCATGCTCAGATGATGATAACCCAGCCCTACCAGCAGCGCGACGCAGCTGGAATCCCCTGCCATTTCGCCGCACAGGCAGAGTTCGATTTTGGCCCGCTTCGCCTCTTCCGCAATGGTTTTCAGCGCGCGCAGCATCGCCGGATGCAGGCTGTCGTACAGGTTGGCGACGCGGGTATTATTGCGATCGACGGCCAACAGATATTGTGTCAGATCGTTAGTGCCTACCGAGATAAAGTCGACCCGCTTTGCAAGGTGACCGATCATAAAGATCATGGAAGGCACTTCAATCATCACGCCGACGCGCGGCCTGGGGATGTGATAGCCCAACATCTCCCCGACTTCTTTGCCGGCGCGCTCGATAAGCCTGAGCGCTTCGTCGATTTCATCGATGCTGGTGATCATCGGCAGCAGAATACTGAGATTATCGCTGGCGACATTAGCGCGCAGCATGGCGCGTACCTGTACCAGAAAGATTTCCGGCTGATCCAGCGTCAATCGGATACCGCGCCAGCCCAGGCAAGGGTTTTCCTCGCTTATCGGCATATAGGGCAGCTGCTTGTCAGCACCGATGTCCAGCGTGCGCAGCGTAACCGGCTTTTCCAGAAAGAGCTGCAGCATGCCCTGATACTGCGCAACCTGCTCTTCCTCGGAAGGAAAACCGTTTTGCAGCATAAAGGGGATTTCCGTGCGGTAAAGCCCGACCCCATCCACGCGGCCGCCCTGCGCCTGCTCATGCTCCGCGCTCAAACCGGCATTGAGCATGACTTTTATCGGCTCGCCCGACTTCAGCGCCGCCGGACGTTCGACCACGTCTTCCGCCAGCTTGCTCAGCTCGTTTTCTTCACTAATCAGCCGCTGGTATTCCTGCACCAGCACGGGTTCTGGATCCACCAGCAGCTCACCGCGATAGCCATCCACAATCAGCAGTCGGCCGTTAAGCGCTTCGGGCTGAATATCGGCACCCATCACGGTAGGAATGCCCATTGCCCGTACCATGATCGCCGCATGCGAGTTGGCGGCACCGTCTCTGACAACCACGCCCGCCAGGCGATCGTGCGGTAGCTCGGCCAGGGTTGTGGCGGTCAGCTCATCGGCCACCAGCACGAAGCGTTCAGGCCAGGTATTCGTGCCCTGCATGGTGTCGTCGAGGTGAAACAGCAAACGCTGTCCCAGCGCACGCAAATCGCCCGCCCTTTCACGCAGATAGCTGTCCTGCAGGCTGGCAAACTGTGCGGCGAACTTCTCAATAACTTTTTTTACCGCCCATTCCGCCACGGAACCGCTGTCGATTTCTGCATAGAGATCTTTTTTCAGTCGGTTATCGCTAAGCAGGTGTGAATAGAGATCGAAAATAGCGGCGCTTTCTTTATGCACGCTGGAAGTGAAACGTTTGCTGTAACGGCGAAACTCGCCGGAAGCCTCGTCCATCGCCAGCGACAGCCTTTCACGTTCGCGCACCGGGTCCAACGTGGAGGCCGCCGAGACGGTATCCAGCGACGGCTGGTTGCTTTCCACCCAACCTGCCGCTACCGCAACGCCGGGCGCGGCGGCCAGCGCGCGTACGCGGGTTTGTCGATACTGTCCGAACAGTGTATTAAGCTGCGACTGAGAAAGGATGGTGGCCATTTGCGTGGCCAGCGTTACCAGAAACGATTCTTCGCTCTCGTCAAACTGGCGGTGCTCGCGTTGCTGAACAACCAGCACGCCCAACAGCTGGCGACGGCTGATCACCGGCACGCCGAGGAAAGAGCGGAAGCGCTCTTCCTTTACGGAGGGGATATATTTGAAGCTGGGGTGACTTTGCGCATCGGCAAGGTTGATAGGTTCAGCCAGACGGCCCACCAGCCCGACAATCCCTTCGTCGAAAGCCAGCGCGACGGTGCGGCCACGCGGCTTTTTCAGGCCGCGCGTCGCCATCAGGTAATAGCAGCGACGGTCGTGATCGGCCAGATAGACCGAACAGACTTCGGTATCCATCGCCAGGCAGATTTCACTGACCAGAATGTCGAGCGCCTCGGTCAGCCGGGGCGCTCCTGCCACTTTCTCCACTATCTCGCGCAGCTGTATAAGCATATCTGAGCGGCTTACCCTCTCTTCCGCCGATAAGGCGTATTTCGCGGTACGGCATTCTCCTGCAGCGGCATCACCACGCTGGCGAACTCCTTCATCACCCGGCGATAAACGTCGCGTTTAAAGGAGACAACCTGACGTACCGGATACCAGAAGCTAACCCATCGCCAGCCGTCGAACTCCGGCGTGCTGCTGGTTTGCATGTTGATATCCGCGTCATTGCACAAGAGTTGCAGAAGAAACCACTTCTGTTTCTGGCCGATACAAACCGGCTTTGTGTCCCAACGCACCAAACGTTTTGGCAACTTATAGCGTAACCAGTTTCGGGTAGAGGCAAGGATGCGCACATCTTTGCGGTGCAAACCGACTTCCTCAAAGAGTTCTCGATACATCGCCTGTTCTGCCGTTTCGCCAGGGTTGATGCCTCCCTGAGGAAACTGCCAGGAGTGCTGGCCATATCTTCTGGCCCACAACACTTGTCCCTGCCTGTTACAAATTACGATACCAACATTCGGGCGGTAGCCATCATCATCGATCACTGGACTACCTCAAACTCATACTCGGATAGCCTGATTGTTTCATACTCCTTACAGACGGTAAACCACTGCTTTTGGGGCGTTACGCCCGGCGAATGCGGGATAACTTGGCACAATTGCAAAAGTTATAAACAGAAATCCCCTCTTTTACCCGATCTTATTCACCTTTTCTGTGGATATCTTTGTGCAGAACTCCCCTGGCCGTTGGGGAAAACTCTAACCGGCATTATCCAATCGAAGGTTGCCGATTAGTTTAACGTATTATAAATATTGGGATTTATCCAATTACCCCACCTGCTTCCCCCCTCTTTGATGGGGTACCTGACAACCTTATCAGACAGGTGGTGAAAGATCGAACATCGCTTTTTTTATCCACAGGATATGTTGCTATCCTGGACAAAAAATATAGCAGACCGGTTAAAAACGCGGCGTCAAGCCTGTAAATCGAAACAGTATTATTTTAAAAATCGACTTATCCCATTTTTCTGTGGATAACTACGTGTAAGATCCTGTTCATTGTCGGTGCGCAGAAAGGCATAACCTTTTTGATTTACCGTGCGCGCCCCCAAAGCGGCAAGAAAAAGCTGCGATTAATCATGCTATTATTGCGCTTTTCCTCAGGGGAAAACGCATCCCTTTTAAGACGAAAAATCACTGTTCATTTTTTAACCAATAGCGAAGAGCAGGCTATGCCAGACTATTTTTCTCCGGTTTTACCTCCGGAAAACGAAACCGCGTTACTGGAACGCGCACGCCAGCTGGCTGGCTTTACGCTGGGTGAGCTGGCGCTGCGTGCAGGGCTGACCATCCCACCTGACTTGCGCCGCGATAAAGGCTGGGTGGGAATGCTGCTGGAACGTTACCTGGGCGCCAGCGCGGGCAGCAAGCCCGAGCAGGATTTTGCCGAGATCGGCGTGGAGCTGAAAACCATCCCCATTGACGCTCAGGGCCGTCCCCTGGAAACCACTTTTGTATGCGTGGCCCCGCTGACCGGCAATAGCGGTCTGGTCTGGGAAACCAGCCATGTGCGTCACAAGCTGGCAAGAGTATTGTGGATACCGGTGGAAGGCGATCGGGCGATTCCGCTGGCCGAACGACGCGTAGGTGCGCCACTGCTCTGGAGCCCGAGTGAAGAAGAGGAATTGCTGCTGCGACATGACTGGGAAGAGCTGATGGACATGATCGTACTGGGACAGGTAGAGCGCATTACTGCCCGCCACGGCGAAGTACTGCAAATCCGCCCCAAAGCCGCCAACAGCAAAGCGCTGACGGAAGGCATTGGCGAAAACGGCCAGCCCGTATTGACGTTACCCCGAGGCTTCTATCTGAAAAAAACGTTTACTGCGCCTTTACTGGCCCGCCATTTTTTACTGTGAAGCGTTAGCTGACCGGCATCCGGATGGGTATACTCTTCGTTTAACTTTCGTTTAGGATACAATGTTTGTATGTTTGACTGGATTGCCGATCCCAACGCCTGGCTGGCGCTGGGTACACTGACGATTCTGGAAATCGTTCTGGGTATTGATAATATTATTTTCCTTTCTCTGGTGGTGGCTAAACTCCCCAAACAGCAGCAGAATTCCGCGCGCCGTATCGGCCTGATGGGTGCCATGCTGATGCGTCTGGGCCTGTTGGCCTCTATTGCCTGGGTCATCCGCCTGACCACGCCGTTGTTTACACTGATGGACCATGCTTTTTCCGCACGTGATTTAATTCTGCTGCTTGGTGGGCTTTTTCTGCTGTGGAAATCCAGCATGGAGATCCATGAAACAATAGAAGGCGGCGAAGAAGAACATAAGAGCAATGTGCATTCTTTCGTCGGCGCGATTGTGCAGATTATGCTGCTGGATATCATCTTCAG
>NZ_DALZCD010000276.1:0-5661 GCF_031978025.1 Erwinia sp. | reverse complement strand
ATGGCTGGCGGCGTTTTTACTTTCCCACTGGTTGTCGATCAGACAGCCTGCGGTCAGGTTGTTGCGCCGCGCGCTGATATTGATATTGTCGCGAACGGAATGCACCGCAATGATGCCGTCCGCCTTGCGATCTTCCGGACAAAGCAGGATGCCGGCGCGGATAGCGTCAGACGGTTCACGAATAGTCAGCGATTTGCCATCAAGCTGCACTTCGCCGCTGCTGATGCGCGTGCCGCCAAACAGCCCTTTCAGCAACTCGCTGCGACCGGCACCCACCAGGCCAAACAACCCGACGATTTCACCTGCGCGTACCTCCAGCGAGATCGGCGTACGCACCCCTTTGGCCTGCACATTTTCCAGCTTGAGGCGCACCTCGCCAGTTTTACGCGGCGTGTAGCCATAAATATCCCCAATCTCGCGACCGACCATGGCCTGCACCAGCTCATCGTGGCTGGTAGCAGCGACATCCTGAAAAGTACGTACATAGCGCCCGTCTTTAAAGACGGTAATCGCGTCGCTGAGCGCAAAAATCTCTTCCATACGGTGCGACACATAAAGCACGACTTTGCCCTCGTCGCGCAGCTGCCGGATCACCCGGAACAGATGCTCGATTTCACGGGCGGAGAGCGAACTGGTTGGCTCGTCAAAGGCGATGACTTTGGCGTTTCTCGCCAGCGCCTTGGCAATTTCCACCATCTGCCACTGGCCAAGCGACAGCGATTTCAGCGGCGTATCAGGATCGATATCCATCCCTAAATTTTTAAGCTGCAGTCCGGCTTCGTAACGCAGCAGCGAACGATTAACAAAGCCCGCGCGATGCGGCAGCTGACCAAGATAGATGTTCTCCGCCACCGACATTTCCGGCACCAGATGCAGTTCCTGATAGATAATTGCCACGCCTGCGTTAAGCGCGTCGAGCGTATTGGTAAAATTGACCGGCTGGCCTTTCAGGCGGATTTCGCCACTGGTTGGCTGATAGCTGCCGCTCAGGATTTTCAGCAGCGTCGATTTGCCCGCGCCGTTTTCACCCATCAGGGCGTGCACCTGGCCTGCCGCACAGTCGAAACTGATATCCGTCAGCGCTTTGACGCCCGGAAAGGTTTTGCCAATATTGTGAAAGCTCAGATACGGGGATGGCATGGTCATTCCTCGCTATAAGGGTTCCGGGGGCCGCTATGCGGCCCCCGTCCGATTACATCAGGCCTTTTTTAGCCAGTTCGGTTTTAAAGTTTTCACGGGTAATCAGCACCACGTCGGTGACTTCGGTAAACTTCGGCGGCTCGGCGTCTTTCGTTACCCAATCATGAAGCATCTGGATACTTTTATAGCCGTGTACGTCCGGGCTTGGCAGCAGCGAACCGAAGAAGCCGGTCGCCTTACCTTTGGAGAGTTCGCTTATCGCGTCCACGCCGTTAATGCCGATACCGATCACATCCGGTGCTTTAAAGCCCTGGCCTTCGGTAGCGCGCACGCCGCCCAGCACGGTGTTATCGTTCATGCCGACAATCAACCAGTGTTTCACTTCCGGGTGCTGCACCAGCAGCGAGTTACCGGCGTCAAAAGCGCCAGGGATATCGTTGGACTTGGTAGGAACTTTATAAATCTGCGCGACCGGGAAACCTTCCGCCTTCAGGGCATCCAGCGACCCGCTGGTGCGGCGACGCGCCGTGTCCAGCTCGTCTGCCGTAATCGCCATTACGCCTGTTTCTTTTGCGTCCCAGCCGCGTTTTTTCATCTCTTTATAGAGTTCCTGGCCCTGACGTTCGCCGATTTTGGTCGCGGCCATCATCACCAGCGGCACCGTATCCATCGGCTTGCCTTTTGCCGTGACGAACTGATCGTCCACGGCGATGACTTTTAAATCGTAACTGCGCGCCTTCGCCACAATGGCGGAGCCAAGTTTGGGATCCGGCGTACAGATAACGAAGCCTTTCGCACCGCTTGCGGCCAGGCTGTCGATAGCGTTAAGGGTTTTTTCCCCGTCGGGCACGGCGATTTTAATGACTTCAAAGCCCAGATCTTTGCCCGCCTTGTCGGCGAACTTCCATTCGGTCTGAAACCAGGGCTCTTCCGGCTGTTTAACTAAAAATCCCAGTTTCATGGTGTCAGCGATAGCTGAATGTGACATAACGGCGGCGAGGCCAGCGATGGCTAACGCCTGAGTAAATTTGTGCATGAGGCTCTCCGGCTCAGTGCCCGCTTTTGGCGGTTTAATGTAAACGGTATCAATTCAGTCCTGGAACGTTGAAACGCCAGCGTATTCGGCATTACCGCATAAAACACACGCCGATAAGCGCTAGTTGTAATGGTAAAGATGCCTGGAAAGGGAGAGCGCTATCACACCCTGAGCTTTTAGCTGATTGATCCATATATTTAGCAAAATTAACGCAAACCAAAGATTTGAAGTGGGTCACAAAACGCTGCGCGACGACAGAAAAGTGCATATTTGCAGCGGCCCTCAGCCTATCCGCCTGCCGCGCGATTTCTTAGGGTAGTCATATCGTATTCATTGACCGCCCGGAGAGAAAAATGCAGTTGGACGCCATTACAATCGGTCTGGACTTTGGTAGTGATTCCGTACGCGCGCTGGCAGTAGAGTGTGTAAGCGGTAAAGAGCTGCAAACCGGAGTCGTCGCCTATCCGCGCTGGCAGGCAGGTCTTTACAGTCAGAGCCGCATCAATCAGTTTCGTCACCATCCGCAGGACTATATTGATGCCTTTGAACAGGCCATTCGTGACGTTGTCACTAAGTTAACCCCTGACCAGCGCCAGAATATTGTCGGCATCGGCGTTGATTCCACCGGCTCCACCCCGGCCCCCATCGATCGCGATGGCAACGTGCTGGCACTCCGCCCCGAGTTTGCCGAAAACCCTAACGCTATGTTTGTGTTGTGGAAAGACCACACGGCCATTAAGGAAGCGGAAGAAATTACCGCGCTGTGCCACAGTGGACAGTTCGAAGACTACGCGCGCTTTATTGGCGGCACCTACTCTTCGGAGTGGTTCTGGGCAAAAATCCTGCACGTCAGCCGGGAAGACAAAGCGGTGCGCGAAGCGGCGGTAGCCTGGGTGGAACTGTGCGACTGGGTACCGGCCCTGCTCAGCGGCACGAGCGCGCCGGAGGCCATCCGCCGTGGGCGCTGCGCCGCCGGTCACAAATCGCTGTGGCATCCTGCCTGGGGCGGGTTACCGGGCGCGGACTTCTTTAATGCGCTCGATCCCCTGCTGACGGAGCATCTGGATACTCCGATGTTTAGCGAAACCTGGACCGCTGAAGTACCCGTGGGTCAGATTACGGCGGAATGGGCAACGCGGCTTGGTGTGCCGGCTGGCGTCATGATTTCTGGCGGCGAGTTCGACTGTCATATGGGTGCCGTCGGCGCGGGCGCCACGCCTTATACGCTGGTGAAAGTGATTGGCACCTCAACCTGCGACATTCTGATCGCCGATGTGGAACGCGTTGGCGACCGCGCCATTGATGGCATCTGCGGCCAGGTTAACGGCAGCGTGGTGCCGAATATGATTGGGCTGGAAGCGGGCCAGTCGGCGTTTGGCGATATGTACGCCTGGTTCAGCCGCCTGCTCAGCTGGCCACTCGTTCAGGCCGCTGAAAAACATCCGCATCTTCAGGCCGAGCTGGCACAGGTACAGAAAAATCTGCTCAACGAGTTAACCCAGGCCTGGGCCGCCGATCCTCAGCTGGACCATCTGCCGGTAGTGCTGGACTGGTTCAACGGCCGCCGTACACCCTTCGCCAATCAGCGCCTGAAAGGCGTGATTACCGATCTCAATCTGGGGACCGATGCGGCCACGCTGTTTGGCGGTTTTATCGCCGCGACCGCCTTCGGTGCACGCGCCATTATGGAATGCTTTGAACGCCAGGATATTCCGGTAGAAAACATTCTCACGCTTGGCGGTATCGCCCGAAAATCCCCGGCCATTATGCAGGTCTGCTGCGACGTCATGAACCGACCGCTTGATATCGTCGCCTCGGACGAATGCTGCGCGCTGGGCGCGGCGATTTTTGCCGCCGTGGCTGCCGGTGTCTACCCGGACGTGCCTGCGGCCCAGCAAAAAATGGCCAGTCCCATTGCGACTACGCTGCAACCCGACGCCAGCCGCGTCGACCGCTATCAGCAGCTTTATCAGCGTTACCTTCAATGGTGCGACGTGGCCGAACCCCTGTTCGCCCCGCGCCAGCTCAATAGTTAAGGAGAAAGTATGGCTCAGCTTAATGCACTCAGCGTCTGGTTTGTTATTGGTACACAGCACCTTTACGGCAGTGAGACGCTGCGTCAGGTGGAGCATCATGCTCAGCAGGTAGTGGACGGGCTTAACCGCGACGGCAACCTGCCGTTTCGCCTGCAGCTCAAGCCGCTGGTGAAAAGCCCAGACGAGGCGCTGGCGCTTTGTCGCGAGGCAAACTACGCCGATGACTGTTTAGGCATCATTACCTGGCTGCACACCTTTTCGCCCGCCAAAATGTGGATTGGTGGCCTGTCGGTGCTGAACAAGCCGCTGCTGCAGTTCCATACCCAGTTTAACGCGGAGATCCCGTGGGACAGTATGGATATGGACTTTATGAACCTGAACCAGACCGCGCACGGTGGCCGCGAGTTCGGCTTTATCGGCGCGCGCATGCGTCTGCCGCACAGCGTGATCACCGGTCACTGGCAGGATAAAACCGCACAGGAACGCATCGGCAAATGGATGCGTGCCGCTGCTGCTAAGCAGGCCAGCGCGCAGCTTAAGGTGGCACGCTTTGGCGACAATATGCGCGAAGTGGCGGTAACGGAAGGCGATAAGGTCGCGGCGCAGATCCAGTTTGGCTACTCGGTAAACGGCTGGGGCGTAGGTGATCTGGTAGAGGTGATTAACGGTGTTAGCGATGGCGACGTGAATGCGCTGATTGACGAATACGAAAGCCTGTATGACTTTACGCCAGCGGCCGCGGCTAACGGCGAGAAGCGACAGAATGTGCTGGATGCGGCGCGTATTGAACTGGGGATCAAAAGCTTCCTGCAGACCGAAGGCTGCATGGCGTTCACCACCAATTTCCAGACGCTGCACGGCATGACCCAGCTGCCGGGCCTGGCGGTACAGCGCCTGATGGCTCAGGGCTACGGTTTTGCAGGCGAAGGCGACTGGAAAACCGCCGCGCTGCTGCACATTTTTAAAGTGATGGCGACCGGCCTGCCTGGCGGCACCTCCTTTATGGAGGATTACACCTATCACTTCTCGCCGGGCAACGAGCTGGTGCTGGGATCGCATATGCTGGAGGTCTGCCCATCCATTGCCAAAGAAGCGCGTCCTCTGATTGACGTGCAGTATCTGGGTATTGGCGGTAAGGCCGATCCGGCCCGTATGATTTTCTCCACGCCGGCCGGCCGCGCGGTTAACGCCAGCGTCATCGATATGGGCGACCGTTTTCGCCTGCTGGTTAACGTAGTCGATGCCGTGGAACAGCCAAAGCCGCTGCCTAAACTGCCGGTGGCACGTGCACTGTGGCGTGCGCAGCCTTCGCTGGCGACAGCCTCGGAGACCTGGATCCTTGGCGGCGGTGCACACCATACGGTGTTCAGCCAGGCGCTGACGGTAGAAGATATGCGCCAGTACGGCGAGATGCACGGTATGGAGGTGCTGGTGATTGACGAAGAAACC
>NZ_DALZCD010000275.1:0-5715 GCF_031978025.1 Erwinia sp. | reverse complement strand
GGCCAACCACTACCGCCATCAGCGCGTAAGGCAGGCGAATATCCCAGACGATAACGCGCGACCCCGCATCCACGCTGGCCGGTGACAGCAGCGTCTGCCACAGCGTTTCCAGCGACAGGCCCGACGGGCCTAAAGTAAAGTCGAACAGCAGCGAGGCGAGAATAGCCAGCACCAGCACGCCCATAAAAAACAGGCGGCGACGCAGCAGATGATGGTAACGATCCATCGCGCCTTCGTGCTGGTGGACGCCGGCGTAGTGGTCGGGGTTATGGGTCACGCTCATGGTTTCTACCTGTCATTGAATTTGCGCCAGGTCGGCTGCAAACCCTGCAAAATTAGCAAAGCGGAAAACGTACGGCGCTAACAATAAAGGAAATGATAATAGTTATCAATCCTATGTGTAACAGCATGTGACAAAGAAAAAGGCGCGGAAGCCGCGCCTTGATTCATCTCATCTTTATTTAAATTTCGGAAACTGCATCTCGCTGTATTTTACAAAGCGCGTGCGCTTCGTCAGCTTGTAGCCGAACCAGATAATCAGGAACAGCGGGATACCGATATAGGTTGCTGCCGCACCGTACCAGTCGATGCGGTCCGCCAGGAATGCCTGATAGTTCTGCCCCAGCGTAATAACCAGGCAGAGCACGAAAGCGAAGATTGGCCCCAGCGGGAAGAACTTAGAGCGGTACGGCAGATCGTTGATATCGTAGCCCTGCGACACGAAGCCGCGACGGAAGCGATAATGGCTGATAGCGATGCCCAGCCAGGCGATAAAACCGGTCATACCGGAGGTATTAAGCAGCCACAGGTAAACCGTCTGGTTACCGAACATCGAGGTCAGGAAGCAAAGCGCGGCGACAACAGTAGTGGCATACAGCGCATTACGCGGGACACCGCCTTTTGAAAGCTTGCCAAATATGCGGGGGGCTTTGCCTTCACGTGCCAGCGTAAACAGCATACGCGTCGACGCATACATCCCTGAGTTACCGGCCGACAGGATAGCTGTCAGGATCACGGCATTCATGATAGCCGCTGCCGAAAGCAGGCCAGCATGTTTAAACACCAACGTGAACGGGCTGACGCTGATGTCTTTCACATCGTTACGCAGCAGGCTTGGATCGGTGTAAGGAATAATGAGGCTGATCACTAAAATCGCCAGGATATAAAACAGTAGGATACGCCAGAAGACCTGACGAACCGAGCGTGGGATATTTTTCGCCGGATCTTCCGATTCACCAGCGGCAATACCAATCAGTTCGGTCCCCTGGAAGGAGAAACCGGCAATCATCGCCACGCCGATCATGGCGGAGAAACCGCCGGAGAAAGGCGCGTCGCCGATGCGCCAGTTGTCCCATCCGGTGACCGGCTGGTCACCGCGCAGGATGCCAAGGATCATCAGGACGCCCACTACGATAAAAATCACTACCGTGACCACTTTGATCAGGGAGAACCAGTATTCTGCCTCACCAAAGCCCTTTACCGAGATGTAGTTGAGCAAAAAGATGACGCTCAGAAAGAGTACGCTCCAGATCCAGCCGGGCGTATCGGGGAACCAGTAGGTCATTACCAGCTGCGCGGCAACCAGTTCAATCGCCACGGTCACGGCCCAGTTGTACCAGTAGTTCCAGCCCAGCGCGAAGCCGAAGCCTTCTTCAACAAAGTTGGAGCCGTAGGTCGAAAAGGAGCCGGACACCGGCATAAAGGCAGCCAGCTCGCCGAGGCTGGTCATCAGGAAATAGACCATCAGGCCGATTAAGGCATAGGAAAGTAACGCGCCGCCGGGACCGGCCTGGGAAATCGTTGCGCCGGAGGCGACAAACAGACCGGTGCCGATTGAGCCGCCGATGGCGATCATCGTCAGGTGACGCGCTTTTAGTTTGCGCTGTAATTCAGGTTGTTGTGTTGTTTTTGTGTCATGATCCATTGGTAAATGCTGTGCCCTGGCTAAAATGAGGCGCGATTGTAACAAACTCCTTCGCCAGAAGAAGTGATTCCGCGCCGTTATAAGATAGCTTCATAATCTGCGGCGAATTATTAGCGCCTGATAAAGCTCCGGTTTGTGGTCTGGCCGCACGGTTTTACTCAGTGCAGTAGCTTAAAAAGCGCAGCAGCGATTTTGAAAGATGCTTCTGCCTGTGTTGAATACGGTAAAGCGCGCGCCTGAGTTTGGGCAGAGGAAGCGGGACTTCTTTTAACGTGCCTACTGCCAGCTGCTCGGCGATAACTCGCCGCGACAGGCAGCTAATGCCCATACCGTGACGGACGGCATGTTTGATCGCCTCCGAGTTACCCAGTTCCAGCGCCAGGCTAAACTGCGGCAGGTGCGAAAGCAGCAGATAATCGACGATTTCGCGCGTGCCCGAGCCGTGTTCGCGCAGGATCCATGGTGCGGCCGCCAGGCTTTCCAGCGTCACTGGCTCACGAAAAATAGCCGCATCGGCGGCGGCAAACACCACCAGCTCATCTTCCAGCCAGGGTTCGCCCACCAGCTCGCTGACGTGACAGGGCCCTTCAATAAATCCTATATCGACGCGGAAATCGGCCACGGCGTTAATAACATCCTGACTGTTACCCACGCTCAGTTCCAGCGGCAGGTCAGGAAAGTCCCGCCGCCAGCCTGCAATCATGCCTGGCAACAGATAGTTACCAATAGTACTGCTGGCATAGACCCGTAGCGCGCCGTTATCTTCCCGAAACAGCTGTTCAATTTCAGTGGCCTGCTCCAGCAAGGCTACCGTACGCGGATAAAGCAGCCGCCCGTGCTCGTTGACGACCAGCCGCTTGCCGACCCTGTCGAACAGCTGTACGCCAAGCTGGTTTTCCAGATCGGCCAGCGCTGCGCTGACGGCCGACTGCGACAGCGCAAGGACCTGCGAAGCCTGAGTGGTGGAGCCGCTTTTCAGCACTTCAGCAAAGACCTCAAGCTGCCTTAATGTGATATGCATTGTTTTTCCTTACTGACTTCCTGCCTGTGCCAGCCAGATAATGATTGCCAGCCACACCAGCACAACGGTGCCCAGCCAAAGGCCAATTTTCTTTTTCCTTTGCGATCGTCCGGCGGTTCGCTGCTGGCTGGCGATCCTGACCTCAGCAGGCAGGAGTCGTAACAGCAGCATCATTCCCGAGGGCACAATAATCGCATCGTCGAGCAAACCCACAAACGGGATAACGTCGGGGATCGAATCAACAGGACTTAGCGCATAAGCAGCCAGCAGAACGGCCATGCCCTTTTGCCATAGCGGCGTACGCGGATCGCGGCAGGCATACCAAAGCGTTACGCCATCTTTTCTGATAATGCCTGCCCATCGGGTTAAACGCCTGAACATACCGGCTCTCCTATATCACTTATTCTGGTTAATTATAAATATATAATCAATTTCTCTTTTAAGCCAGTTTCCCCCATGCTCTGTTTGTCTACTAAGGAGGCTAATATGGCTGAACTAACCTTCCCTTCTTCCCGTCCGCTGCGCTATGGCGCAGGCGTTGGGCTGGCCATGCTGCTGGCCGTTATCGCGCTGGAGGCGGGCGATCTGCCCGCTTTAAAAACGGCCGGGCTGGGCACGTTAACGCTGGCAATGCTGCTGGGCATCCTGGCTGGTAACACTTTTTACAACAGCGTGTCAGCACGCTGCGGTGCAGGCGTACAGTTTGCCAAACAGCAGCTGTTACGGCTGGGTATCATACTCTATGGTTTTCGCCTGACCGTTCAGCAAATTGCCGATATCGGCCTGAGCGGCGTGCTGACCGATGTGCTGATGCTAACCTCCACTTTCCTGCTGGCCTGCTGGCTTGGCCGTCGCGTGCTGCATTTGGATCGCGATACCGCCTGGCTGATAGGCGCCGGTAGCAGTATTTGCGGCGCGGCGGCGATTATGGCGACGGAGCCAGTGCTCAAAGCAGAGCCCCAAAAAGTCGCCGTCGCGGTGGCTACCGTGGTGCTGTTCGGCACGCTCGGGATCTTTCTTTATCCTTTGCTGTGGCACGAGCTGACTCATCTGCTGCCGGGTCTGACGGCGACGCAGTGGGGGATCTTCACCGGTTCAACACTGCATGAAGTGGCACAAGTCGTCGCGGCCGGTCATGCCGTCAGCGCGGAAACAGAAAACGCGGCGGTGATAGCTAAAATGCTGCGCGTAATGATGCTGGCACCCTTCCTGCTGGTGTTAAGCCGCTTCGTGCGTTCTGACGGCGGCGGCACAGGTGTGCGTTTTCCCTGGTTCGCGTTGGGCTTTATCGGCGTGGCGCTGTTTAACTCGCTGCATCTACTGCCACCGTCGCTGGTTGACGGACTGAATCAGCTGGATAACTTTTTACTGGCGGTGGCGATGGCGGCGCTGGGATTAACCACGCAGCTCAGCCTGCTGAAAAAGGCGGGGCTGAAGCCTTTGCTGCTCGGCCTGCTGTTATTCGTCTGGCTGCTGCTGGGCGGCGGAACGATTAACCTGGCGATCCAGCATTTGCTGGCATAAATCCGCACCGTTTCCGGTTATGATGACGCGCTTTAAAGTAAAACTTTCAGGAGAGCAGGCATGAAATATATCGGTGCCCACGTCAGCGCATCCGGCGGTGTAGATCAGGCGGTGCTTCGCGCCCACGAAATAGAAGCGACGGCCTTTGCACTTTTCACGAAAAATCAGCGCCAGTGGCGCGCGGCCCCGCTGAGCAAAGAAGTCATTTCCGCTTTCCGTAACGCCTGCGAAAAATATCACTACAGTGCCGCACAGATCCTGCCGCACGACAGCTTTTTAATTAACCTCGGTCATCCGCAGGAAGAGGCACTGGAAAAGTCCCGCGGCGCCTTTATTGATGAGCTACAGCGCTGCGAGCAACTGGGCCTGACGCTGCTGAATTTCCATCCCGGCAGCCATTTGCAACAGATTGATGAAGACGCCTGCCTGAAGCGCATCGCCGAATCGGTCAACGTTGCGCTGGATAAAACGCAAGGGGTCACCGCCGTGATTGAAAATACTGCCGGTCAGGGTAGCAATCTTGGCTTCCGCTTTGAGCATCTGGCGGCGATTATCGAGGGCGTAGAGGATAAGTCACGCATTGGCGTCTGTATTGATACCTGCCACGCTTTTGCGGGCGGTTACGATTTGCGTACCGAAGAAGATTGCGTAAAAACGTTTGAGGAATTCGGGCGCGTGGTGGGCTTTGAGTATCTGCGCGGCATGCATCTTAACGATGCCAAAAGCGCATTTGCCAGCCGTGTCGATCGTCATCACAGCCTGGGCGAAGGCAATATCGGCAAAACGGTATTCAGCTGGTTGATGAAAGACCCTCGCTTCGACGGTATCCCGCTGATTCTGGAAACCGTCAATCCTGCTATCTGGAAGGATGAGATTGCCTGGCTTAAGTCAGAGCAGGTCTGATTTACAGCTATAAAAAAAGCGCGGTCGCCCGCGCTTTTTTATTGAGCCAGCCCTGAATCAGGCCTTAGCCATTTCCGCTTCCGGGCGCTTGAGCACCGCGTAAGAGAGACCGGCAACCAGCGTACCGGCGATAATGGCTATCAGATAACCGAGCACCGGCGTGATAGCGCCTGGGATCAGCAGCACAAACAGCCCGCCGTGCGGTGCCATCAGCTTCGCGCCCACCCACATTGAGATGGCGCCGGTCAGCGCGCCGCCAACAATACAGCATGGCAGAACGCGCATCGAGTCACGGGCAGCAAACGGAATAGCGCCTTCAGAAATAAAGCACAGGCCCAGTACC
>NZ_DALZCD010000274.1:0-5766 GCF_031978025.1 Erwinia sp. | reverse complement strand
TCAATGCTTTATGGAGTCGGCGGATTCTTTCCCGTCGATTTTGTATCGCAGCTGCCATACCTTTTTGCCGGATACCGGGACGTATAGATACAGGCCGTTGCTGTCCAGCAGGCGTTAGGGTTTGTCTTTTGGCTTAGCCGCGTCGATCTGCTTGATGGTCAGCATGGGTAAAATTCCAGTGGGTAAAATTATTTACTCGTTTTTTACCCACTGAAGAGTGCGGCGGTCAACGAACTAATGCGAACGATGATTGTTCGGGAATATTAGTTTTGCTGGGGTTTTGCGAACTACTACGGATGGGGGCGAACTACTGAATGGTGTCCCCTGCAGGAATCGAACCTGCAACTAGCCCTTAGGAGGGGCTCGTTATATCCATTTAACTAAGGAGACAGCGGCAGGATAAACGCCGAAGGTTTATCCTGTTACGTATGGTACCGTAAGTGCAGCTATGCCTCAAGGCCTTCATTTGCCAGTACGTTTTTCTTTATTGTCTGGCCTACGCCGTGTGAGGATATTTTGAACATATTGGCGTTAAAAAAGACAGGTGGCGCAGACGCCGCCATAAATATTCTCCACGTTGTTTAAACCTTACGCAATAAATCAGGCTTTCGCTCAGGCGACAGGCTCAACCTACCCAGGCAAAGCGTGCACAAAATCAACAGTAGGGCGATCGGCAACACCAGGCATCGCTAAAGAAGCCTGAACAACCTTATCGATGTTAAAAGGCAGCGTCGTGCCGTTAACAATTATTTGCTGGGCCTTCTCCCCAATGGGCTTAAAGATAATATTGCTTTGTAACGCATTATTATAATCTATATTGGTAGAGTAAAAGACACAGACAAGATTTTTATTCAGCGCGCAGGCAATGTGTACAACAGCCGTTTCCACCGAGATAACAAGATCGGCCTGGTTGATCAGGGAGATAGTGTGCCATAAAGAATCAAAGTTACAGATAAAAACATTGTCTGCGCCTTCGAGCGTCGCGAGCTGATGTGTTTCGCCGATAATAAAAATATGGCAGGTTATGCTCTGCTGCAGCTTTGCAACAAGGTCAGTCAGCTGTTCTCGCGTCATGGTTCTTTCATTGACGCTGGCGAAAGGGTTAAGCACGATTCGGGGCTTGCCGGTGTGTTTACTCAGATAATTTTTAATAAAATCATCGCTGCCAGGAACAGGGTTAAGCCAATAGCGCAGTGCTGTACACGGATGGCCCAGCGCTGCCAGTAGCCGTTTTTGCGGATCGGTAATATGGAAATTAGCGGGTAAATCCAGCGTGATATGATAAGGGCGTTTTAACCATCCGCCAATGCTGATGGCATACTTATACCGAATCCTCGACAGCAGCTTTATCTCAAACAGCGCCTTACGCTCCATCCAGGAATACATCCCGACCACAATATCACTGTCGATTTTCGCCAGTCGGTCGATATGATTGATATCAACAATAAACACTTCATCGACACAATCCAACCCTTTGAAAAACACCTCACCCCGGGTTTCAGTAATGATTTGTACCCTGTATCCCAGCCCCTTTAATTTTTGCCACAGTCCGGTATGGCAGACCGCATCGCCAATGCCCAGGTTAACAAAAGGGAAAATTACACTTTGTGGCGGCTGAGGAAGAGAGTCGTGCCTGCGGGCCGTAGGAAGAGACCAGGCCGACAGCACCAGTCGGAGTCTCCCTTTTAACTCATGAAGATAACGGTTTCTTTTGCGATTAATTCTTTTTAACCGGTTGAGTAAATTTGGCCGGGACAGGTTCATTCGTAGGGGCACTCCTCGTACTCCTCAGGAAGCGTGTCCGTAAAAAAATAACGCGATAAAATAAATCCTGTTATTAACCAGATAATAATGAAATAGATAATATACATATATTTTACTTTTGGTAGCGTCCATTCTTGTGGGTATAGTAACAGATAATAGTGGTGCCACAATGCAGAAAATATCACTCTATTAATGATGTGTATATATTTAATTAATATCTTATGTTGTTGTTTTTGAGTTAACTTATTAGTTCCTGTTTATATAATTTATTATCGTAAAGTGAGTAATAATGAGCTTTTTATAAATTTTCCGGGGCCGTGGCTCAGGACAGGACAGAATGCCTGTTGATCCAGACGGGATTAAGCAGACTGGCTATTACTCGATTAATGAAAGATAGTTGCGCTGGATCAATATTTGTGTGCGGGCAGAGGGCTAATGTAAAGCCAATTCAAGCAAGGTTACCAGTTTGTTTATCTCATAAAAGAGGTCGCTATGTCCCTGAAACTGTCACTCGGTCTTATCATGCTGGTCTGGCTGGCCTACGTCGCTTTCGCCAGCAACTTCTATATGCACACTTTTGCGTTGTTCAGCTAAAACCGGCCTGTCACTTTCTGAACCCATTCAGCCAACCATGGCAGCTCGTTCGGATGGCTCCGGCAGCATATTCAGCCAACAATGGCAGCTTGTTCGGATGGCTCCGGCAGCATATTCAGCCAACAATGGCAGCTCGTTCGGATGGCTCCGGCAGCATATTCAGTCAACAACGGCAGCTTGTTCGGATGGCTCGGGCAGCATATTCAATCAACAACGGCAGCTTGTTTGGATGACACAAGCAGCTTTTCAGTCAACAACACAGCTTGTTCGGATGATACCGGCAGCTTTTCAGCCAATAACGGCAGCGCCTCGGGTGAGACAACTGCCGTTTAGCTGTACCGTTAGCGAATGACGACGGCCGGTCAGCCTTCCTCGCCTTTACCCTCTTTTTTACGCTTTTTCTTCGCTTCGGCTTTCGCCCGCGTACTCATGTCGTTACGGATCTGCGCATGGCTAATCAGCGCGAAAATAAAGGTGCCGCCAATGATATTGCCAGCCAGCGTCGGCAGGGCAAAAGGCCATAAAAATTCCTGCCAGCTAATCAGGCCGTTAAAGAGCAGATAAAGCACTTCTACCGAGCCCACCACAATATGCGCCAGATCGCCCAGCGCGACCAGCCAGGTCATCAGGACAATCACCCAAATTTTTGCGTTGCCTGCGGAAGGGAACATCCAGACCATAGTGGCGATAATCCAGCCAGATACCACTGCTTTAGCAAACATCTCGCCTGGGGTGTGTTCCATGACTTTTTGACTGATAGCCACAAAGGCCTGTCGCGTGGCGTCATCGAAAACCGGCATATGGGTAAAGGCCAGCGAAGCCAGCGCCGTCCCAATCAAATTACCGAACAGCACCACGGCCCAGAGCCTTAACAGCAGGAGCAAATTACTGCCGGTCGGTTTATGCATAACCGGCAGCACGGCAGTGACGGTATTCTCCGTAAACAGCTGCTGGCGCGCCATAATGACAATGATAAAACCGAAGGTATAGCCAAGGTTTTCCAACAGGAAACCGCCGGGGACGCCGTCAAGATGCGCCTGGAAAATACCTTTCGCCATCAGCGAGGCCCCCATCGAAAGCCCGGCAGCGATTGCTGAAAACAGCAACGCCAGACTGTCGCGTTCCAGTTCTTTCTCGCCATCCTGACGGATCTCTTCATGAATGGCTGCTGCACGCGACGGCAGCGCTTCCTCATCTACTTCGATCTCCTCTCCTTCCTTCTCTTCACTCTCGACTTCCACATTATCTTCTTTCATTGTTGCTGCTCCCGTCATCAATATCCAGCCTAAGCGTAGCGGGTTTTAGCCTGGCCGAAATGTAACTGCGTTTCAGAATAAGCGTAACAAAGATTTAACGGAGCGGCGTTTTTCGCTATGAAGCGGTCGGAACAGGGCATAATAGCGCCAGCTTAAGCACCCAGAGCTACCTCACGGGCTGCGGTACCGCGATCGGCTGTGGTACTATTTCACGCATTATTAACAAGCGTGATGCCACCTGATGCTCCAGGCCCACAATCTGACCTGCGTTCGTGATGAACGTACGCTGTTCAGTGAACTCAGTTTTACCGTTTCCGCAGGCGATATCATTCAAATAGAAGGCGCTAACGGTGCGGGAAAAACCTCGCTGCTGCGTATCCTTGCGGGCCTTAGCCAGGCAGAGCAGGGCGACGTGTTTTGGCAACAGCAGCCTATTCGTCGGCAGCGGGATGTCTGGCACCGTACGTTACTCTATCTCGGGCATCAGCCCGGTGTAAAAGCCGTATTGAGTGCAAGGGAAAACCTGCAATTTTTTCATGCGCAGGAGCCGGAAGAGGTTCTTTGGCAGGCGCTGGAAGAAGTTGATCTGGTGGGGTACGAGGAGGTGCCAGTGGCGCAGCTTTCTGCCGGACAGCAGCGTCGTGTCGCGCTGGCCCGGCTCTGGCTGAGTCGGGCGCCGCTCTGGATCCTTGACGAACCGCTGACCGCTATTGATAAGTCGGGCGTAATAAAGCTGATGGCGCTGTTTAGTCGTCATGTCGATAATGGCGGCTCGGTCATCCTGACGACCCATCAGGAGCTGACGGATCCGGCTCAGCGCGTGCGAAAAATCCGGCTTTCCGTCGCGGAGGCGCCATGATTGGACGCATTATTAAGCGGGAGCTGCGCGTGGCTTTTCGTAGCGGGGCAGAAATCGTTAATCCGCTGTGGTTTTTTCTGATAGTGATTACCCTGTTTCCGCTGGGCATCGGCCCTGAGCCGCAGCTGCTGGCGCGTATCGCACCTGGCGTTGTCTGGGTCGCCGCGCTGCTCTCTTCGCTGTTGGCGCTGGAAAGGCTGTTCCGCGACGATTTTATCGACGGTTCGCTGGAACAACTGCTGCTGCTGCCAACGCCACTGCCGATAACAGTATTAGGGAAGGTAGTTGCGCACTGGCTGGTAACCGGCCTGCCGCTGCTGTTGCTCTCTCCGCTGGTGGCGCTGTTGCTGTCGCTGGATTTCGCCACCTGGCGCGCAATGGCCTTCTCTCTGCTGTTGGGCACGCCGACGCTGAGTTTTCTCGGCGCCATTGGGGTGGGATTGACGGTCGGGCTGCGGCGTGGCGGCGTTTTGCTGAGCCTGCTGGTACTGCCGCTGGCGGTGCCGGTACTGATTTTTGCCTCGGCGGCCATTGATGCGGCAGGAATGGGGTTGGCCATAAACGGCCAGCTGGCCATTCTCGGCGCGATGCTGGCTGTCAGCGCCACGCTGGCACCTTTCGCTACAGCGGCGGCATTAAGGGTTAGCGTACACTAACAATAACAGATCGAAACGCGTTTCTTTTGGATGAGCAATTAACAATGTGGAAATGGTTACACCAGTCAGGAAAGCCCAACAGGCTTTACCAGTTATGTGGTCGGCTGCTGCCCTGGTTTGCAGCGGCAGCGACGATTGCGCTCGCCACCGGCTGGATATGGGGATTTGGTTTCGCGCCGTCCGACTATCAGCAGGGCGACAGCTATCGCATCATTTATATTCACGTTCCCGCCGCGATGTGGTCAATGGGCATCTACGCTACGATGGCGATCGCGGCATTCACCGGTCTGGTCTGGCAATGGAAAACGGCCGATCTCGCTGCTGCTGCAATGGCACCTGTCGGCGCGGTATTCGCTTTCATTGCCCTGGTCACCGGCTCTGCCTGGGGAAAGCCTATGTGGGGCACCTGGTGGATTTGGGACGCACGACTGACCTCTGAACTGGTGTTGCTTTTCCTCTATATGGGCGTAATCGCGCTCTATAACGCCTTTGACGATCGCCGTATGGCGGGACGTGCAGCCGGGATCCTGATCCTGGTCGGCGTGGTAAACCTGCCCATCATCCACTACTCGGTGCAGTGGTGGAACACCCTGCATCAGGGCTCTTCCGGTGTCTTTCAGCAGGCGATAGCGCCCTC
>NZ_DALZCD010000273.1:0-5827 GCF_031978025.1 Erwinia sp. | reverse complement strand
CAGCTTGCGCGCCCGCCCCCGACAGGAAAGAAGAGAAAACAGTGGCGAAGAATATTCAGGCGATCCGCGGCATGAACGATTATCTGCCGGTGGACACCGCGGTATGGCAGCGTATTGAACAAACCCTTAAACAGGGGCTGTCCAGCTATGGCTACAGCGAAATCCGCACACCGATTGTAGAGCAGACCCCGTTATTCAAACGCGCTATCGGTGAAGTAACCGACGTGGTTGAAAAAGAGATGTACACCTTCGACGATCGCAACGGCGAAAGCCTGACGCTGCGTCCGGAAGGAACGGCAAGCTGCGTGCGTGCCGGTATCGAGCACGGTCTGCTCTACAATCAGGAACAGCGCCTGTGGTATATCGGGCCGATGTTCCGCTATGAACGCCCGCAGAAGGGCCGCTATCGTCAGTTCCATCAGATCGGCGCGGAAGTGTTTGGTCTTCAGGGACCGGATATCGATGCCGAATTGATCATGATGACCGCGCGCTGGTGGAAGGCACTGGGCATCGCCGATCACGTGCGTCTTGAGCTGAATTCTATCGGGTCTTTAGAGGCCCGAGCAAACTACCGTGATGCGCTGGTGGCTTTCCTGGAACAGCATAAAGAGACGCTGGATGAGGATTGCAAACGCCGCATGTACAGCAACCCGCTGCGCGTGCTGGACAGCAAAAACCCGGACGTCCAGCAGCTGCTGAACGACGCGCCGGTGCTGGGCGACTATCTGGACAACGAATCCCGCGAGCACTTTGACGGCCTTTGCCAGCTGCTGGATGCGGCGGGTATCGCCTATACCGTCAATCAGCGCCTGGTGCGCGGCCTGGACTACTACAACCGCACCGTCTTTGAATGGGTGACCAGCAGCCTGGGCGCGCAGGGCACGGTGTGCGCTGGCGGCCGCTACGATGGCCTGGTTGAACAGCTGGGCGGCCGCGCCACGCCGGCCGTCGGTTTTGCGATGGGGCTGGAGCGTCTGGTACTGCTGGTGCAGGCAGTGAATCCGGAATTTGAACCGACGCGCGTTGTCGATGTCTATGTTATCGCTTCAGGGGCTGGCGTACAGTCTGCGGCGATGCTGCTGGCGGAAAAACTGCGTGATGCGGATCCATCTCTGAAGCTGATGACCAACTTTGGCGGCGGTAACTTCAAGAAGCAATTTGCCCGCGCGGACAAGTGGGGCGCACGCGTCGCACTGGTGCTGGGTGAGGAAGAAGTCGCCAATAATCAGGTGGTCATCAAAGATTTGCGCAACGGCGAGCAGCAGAAGCTGGAGCAGCATGAGGCGGCAGCGACGCTGGCAGCAATGCTGAAGCAGACGGCCGCGATTTAAGGAGAGTTTGCGTGGAAGTGTATAACAACGAAAACGAGCAGGTCGATGCGCTGAAAGGTTTTTTCGCGCAGAACGGCAAAGCGCTGGCCATCGGCGTGATTATCGGCATCGGCGCACTGGCAGGCTGGCGCTACTGGAGCGGCCATCAGGATAACAGCAGCCGCGAAGTCTCGGCGACCTACCAGCAGGTTTCTGGCGCCCTGGACAACAGCAAGCCGGAAACGCTGACGGCGGCGGCGAAATTCGCGGACAGTAACAGCAATACCTATGGTGCGCTGGCTTCGCTGGATCTGGCGAAACGTTATGTTGATAACAACGAGCTGGACAAAGCCGCCGCGCAGCTGCAAAGCGGCCTGAAGGCAACCAAAGATGCCAATCTGCAGGCGGTGCTGAACCTGCGCCTGGCCCGTATTCAGCTGCAGCAGAAGCAGCCAGACGCGGTGCTGAAAACCCTGGATACGATCAAGGGCGAAGGCTGGACGGCTATCATTGCTGACGTACGCGGTGAAGCGCTGCTCAGCAAAGGCGACAGCAAGGGCGCTCGTGAAGCCTGGAGTAAAGGCATTGCTTCCAACGCCTCGCCGGCGCTGAAAGAGATGCTGCAGATGAAAATGAATAATTTGCCGGGCTAATAATTGCCGCAACGGGCTTAAGAGGGATTTCATGGAATTGCGTAAGATACTGCTGCCGGCACTGATTTCAGTCACGCTGCTCAGCGGATGTTCATGGT
Organism: Erwinia sp.; assembly: GCF_031978025.1. Classification (NCBI taxonomy): domain Bacteria; kingdom Pseudomonadati; phylum Pseudomonadota; class Gammaproteobacteria; order Enterobacterales; family Erwiniaceae; genus Erwinia; species Erwinia sp. Next base: position 3,766 of record NZ_DALZCD010000273.1, on the reverse strand, counting down.
TCAGCGGTGAAGAAGACGTGGTTAAAATGTCGCCGCTGCCGAAGGTGGAAAATCAGTTTACCCCGGAAAAAGTCTGGAGCACGTCGGTAGGTGATGGCGTGGGCGATTACTATTCCAATCTGCATCCGGCCTGGTCTGAAAACACCGTGTACGCTGCGGATCGTTTTGGTACCGTCAAGGCGCTGAATGCGGGCGATGGCAAAGAACAATGGAAAGTCGACCTGTCAACGAAAACGGGCTTCTTCTCTAAGAATCTGCCGGCGTTGCTGTCTGGCGGCCTTTCTTACGATGGCGGACATGTCTATGTCGGCAGCGAGCGCGGTCAGGTTTATGCGCTGAACAGCAGCGACGGCTCTGTGGCCTGGCAGACTAAAGCGGCTGGCGAAGTGCTGTCGCGTCCGGTTGCCAGCGATGGCCTGGTGCTGGTGCATACCAGCAACGGCATGTTGCAGGGGCTGGACCAGAACAGCGGCGTCGTGAAGTGGACGGTCAACCTTGACGTACCGGCCCTGTCGCTGCGCGGCGAATCGGCACCTGTTACCGCCTTTGGTGCGGCAATTGTGGGCGGCGATAACGGTCGCGTCAGTGCGGTAATCATGAATCAGGGTCAGATTATCTGGCAGCAGCGCATCTCCCAGCCGGGTGGCGCAACGGAAATCGATCGTTTGGCCGATGTGGACACCACCCCGGTGGTCGTTGACGGCGTGGTTTACGCGCTGGCCTATAACGGCAGCCTGGCGGCACTGGATCTGCGTTCAGGCCAGCTGATGTGGAAACGCGAGATCGGCTCCGTGCACGATATGATCGTAGACGCGGGACGCATCTATCTGGTTGACCAGGACGATCGCGTAGTGGCGTTAAGCACCGATGGCGGCGTGACCCTGTGGCGTCAGAGCGATCTGCTGCACCGTAACCTGACCGCACCGGTCCTGTATAATGGTTACCTGGTTGTGGGCGACAGCGAAGGCTACCTGCACTGGGTTAATACCACCGACGGCCGTTTTGTTGTGCAGCAGAAAGTTGACGGCTCTGGCTTCCAGACCGCGCCGGTCGTTGCCAGCGATAAGCTGCTGATCCAGGCGAAGGGCGGCGAAGTTTACGCATTTACTCGCTAATTACGCGAAGTACGTCGAAACGGCCTCTGATTGTTCAGGGGCCGTTTCGTTTTTTTTCAGGCGTGGTATCCTCTACGCGTTCAGCCTGCGTGCGCGTCAGCAATTGAGTCAGAAGCAGTCAGGCGTTTAATTTTAGTAATGAGGCTTCAATATGGTACCTGTGGTCGCGCTGGTCGGGCGTCCCAATGTGGGAAAATCTACACTTTTTAACCGTCTTACGCGCACGCGAGATGCGCTGGTAGCGGATTTTCCCGGGCTAACCCGTGACCGTAAGTATGGTCGCGCCGAGGTCGAAGGGCGTGAGTTTATCTGCATTGATACCGGCGGTATCGATGGCAATGAAGAGGGCGTGGAAACCCGAATGGCCGAACAGTCGCTGCTGGCGATTGAAGAAGCCGACGTGGTGCTGTTTATGGTCGATGCACGTGCTGGCCTGATGCCTGCCGACCAGGCCATCGCTCAACATTTGCGCTCACGCCAGAAACCCACTTTCCTGGTAGCCAACAAAACCGACGGCATGGATCCGGATTCCGCCGTGGTGGATTTCTATTCGCTGGGCCTGGGAGACATTCATCCTATCGCTGCTTCTCATGGCCGTGGCGTCACCGGCCTGCTGGAAATGGTGCTGCTGCCGTGGATGGATGAAGTTGTGCCGCAGGCGGAGCTGACGGAAGAAGAAGAGAACGCGGCCTATTGGGCAGAGCTGGCGGCGAAAGAAAGCGACGCCGAGCAGGAAGAAGAGGAAGACGATTTCAACCCGCTGGATCTGCCGATCAAGCTGGCTATCGTTGGTCGCCCTAACGTGGGTAAATCCACGCTCACCAACCGTATCCTCGGTGAAGAGCGCGTGGTGGTTTACGATATGCCTGGCACCACCCGCGACAGTATCTATATCCCGATGGAGCGTGACGGTCGTGAATACATCCTGATCGACACGGCGGGCGTGCGCAAGCGCGGTAAAATTACCGAAACGGTCGAAAAGTTTTCGGTGATTAAGACGCTGCAGGCTATCGAAGACGCCAACGTGGTGATGCTGGTGATCGATGCGCATGAAGGGATTTCCGATCAGGATCTGTCGCTGCTGGGCTTTATTCTCAACAGCGGCCGCTCCCTGGTGATTGTGGTCAACAAATGGGATGGCCTGTCGCAGGAAGTGCGTGAAGAAGTGAAAGAGACGCTGGACTTCCGTCTTGGCTTTATCGATTTCGCCCGCGTGCACTTTATTTCCGCGCTGCACGGCAGCGGCGTAGGCAACCTGTTTGAGTCGGTCACCGAAGCTTACGATTGCTCAACCCGTCGCGTAAATACCTCCATGCTGACCCGTATTATGAATATGGCTGCCGACGATCACCAGCCACCGCTGGTGCGTGGTCGCCGCGTGAAGCTGAAGTATGCGCACGCTGGCGGCTACAACCCGCCAATCGTGGTGATTCATGGTAACCAGGTGAAAGATCTGCCTGATTCCTATAAGCGTTACCTGATGAACTACTTCCGCCGCTCGCTGGAAGTGATGGGGACGCCTATTCGTATTCAGTTTAAAGAAGGGGAGAACCCTTTTGCCGGTAAACGAAATTTGCTGACGCCTAACCAACAGCGCAAGCGCCAGCGCCTGATGAGCCATCTGAAAAAGAACAAACGCTGATCCACAGGGGCTTTTGCTGGCCCGATCGCTGTTCTTTCCGGGCCCGGCATTATGCCGGGCCTGCTTTTTGTGAGGTAAGACCCGGGCGAATGTTTGATTGATCTCTTTCTGCTGTGGGCCATAAGGTCCCTTAGCGCCACCCTAAACCCATAATAACGCCCCTGAGCACCCCCGTAAAAAGGCGCCCTCTGTCATAGAGCAGCGGGTAAACTTTGTTTTATACTTCTCAAATAAAACAGGAGAACACGATGAGCGAACACTGCCCAATTTGCCAGCAACCCCTTGCTATGCGGGACGAGCGCCTGTACTGCGACGGCTGCCAGCGCGATTTTGCCGCCAAAGCTATCTGCCCAGATTGCGATCGGCCGCTACAGATCCTCAAGGCCTGTGGGGCTACCGACTATTTTTGCCCTAACGGCGACGGCCTGATTTCCAGAACGCGTGTCGTCTTCAGACCGCTTATTGAATCACTGTAATTATCCTGCCCGGCTCTGAATTAGCAGGCGGGTAATCTACTAACGTCCCCGTTACTCCTGCTGTATTTTTCCCCGCTCCCCGCTCCCCGCTCCCCGCTAACGCTTACATTTTTCACTGAAACGCCCACTTTCTTTTCAGGGGCGCGGACGGTTGCGCCTCGAAACGGACAGGTAGCGTTAAAAATACGTTTTAATAATTCTCATGAATGTGAATTTTGTTAATTTTATGTGTAGTCATTTATGAACCGCATGGTACAATTTTTTGCGATCGGCGGCCGTCACTGGCGGGTTGCTGATGCAGGACGGGCTCAGCCCGTATCGCCTTGTTAATAAAATAGTGACCAAAGCAGGATATCAACTCGCTTCGTCCGGCGTGGCTGAAAGCCCGGTATGGGCGGCGTGTGGCTGAAGTCGCTATTTCTCAGGAGTATTTTTACCATGTCTCAAACGAATGCCCGGTCGCCAAAATGGCTGGGCCTGTGGTGCGTTGTGTTGGGCCTGATTTTGCTGGCAACCGGCCTGTTCTTTGTGAT
>NZ_DALZCD010000272.1:0-5832 GCF_031978025.1 Erwinia sp. | reverse complement strand
GCGTCGCTGCCACTCACCGTCAGAGAGAATATTATCCGACTGATGCGTAAAGTGCCGATAGTAAGCATCGTAAGCCAGCACGTTTTTTACATAGTTGCGAGTTTCCGAAAAAGGAATGGTTTCGATAAAAGCAACCGAATCCAGGCGTCCGGCGCTGTTTCCGAGCCAGGTTCTTACCCGCGACGGACCGGCGTTATAAGCTGCCGAAGAAAAAATACGGTTTTGGCCGAACTGCTGATAGACCGATTCCAGATACTGGGTACCAATCTGAATATTGGTTTCCGGATCCAGCAGCTGGCTGGTGTTGCTGTAGCCCGGCAGGCTATAGGTTTTCACCGTATGCTGTGCGGTAGCAGGCATAACCTGCATCAGGCCAGACGCGCCAACCGGCGAACGGGCTTTCGGATTCCAGGCGCTTTCCTGACGGGCAATCGCCATAGCGTAGCTGACAGGGATCGCTTTACCTTCCGTGTAGCGCTTAAACTGCTCCTGATAAGCCAGCGGGAAACGCTCTTTCAGGCTGTTCCACAGCTTGCCGGAAATCGTCGCCTGCACGCTGAGCACCCACCAGTTTTGTTCGTAAGCGTAGCGTGCCAGCTGCTGCTGCTGGCTGCGGCTTTTGCTGCCGACCAGATAGCTCCACTCGGTCCGTGCCAGATTATCCATATTCCAGTACATCAGTTCACGGACGCGGGCAATTTCCGGCCCCTCAGTCAGGCTGCGCGCGACCGAAGGTGCTTCATCTATCTGCAGGGGATAGGCGACGCCAAGGCGCTGGGCAGCGACCATCGGATAGAAGCCGCGCGCCTGCATCAGGCCGCGCAGGATCTTGTCGGCTTCCTCTTTGCGGCCCTGCTCCAGTAGCAAATCGGCCTGCCAGTATTGCCACTCATCCTTCTGCTTGGTTTCCACAGGCAGGCGGGCGATCCAGGTGTTTAATCCACGACGATCGTTATTGCCCAGCGACATCCTGACGCGGCGCTCGATCAACGCGTCAGAATCGCTGCGCATCACCACGTCATCGCGCCAGCGCGCCTGCTCGGTCGTGACGTCGCTGCCCATCAGGCGCCAGGCGACCGCTTCCTTCAACCCCTGCTCCTCCTGCTCGCTCATCTTTTGTAGCCGCACCAGCGAGGGGATCATAGCGCGAGCGTTTTCAGCATCTTCACGCGCCACGCGCGCGAAAGCGATGGCCGTGGCCTGACGGGTAAAATCGGTTGGACCAGCGATACGGGCGAAGGCTTCTACGTTTTGTGGCGTATTTTGTAAATCCATTACCGCGCTGGCGATAGTCTGATAATCCTCCGGCAGCTGCCCCGCCAGGGAATTCACCAGGTTACTGTTCCCTGCCACCATGGCCAGCCGAATACGCTCAAGAGTGGTAATGGGCGTTTGTTCACCTGCCGCTTGCCAGGCGCCGATCAGCCTGTCGCAGCCCGGCGGCAGCGAGGTGCCGCGTAGCCAGATCGTTTTAGCGCCTTTCCATGCCACCTGCTGCTCGCCAGTCGCCCATTTGGCGTAATACCAGTTACAGCGTGCGGCAACCGGTTTGGGTTCGGTCGGGCTGAACACCAGCAGGCCGCGCCAGTCTTCACGTCGCGCCAGCTCGTTGATGAAGCTGGATGAAAGCGCACGAACCGGCGGCAGCGTAGGATATTTTTTAATAAAGTCGTTAATAACGAAACTGCTCTGCTGATCGATACTCTGCGCCAGCTCGCGATATTCAAGATAGGGATAAAGCGGGTAATCGCGCAGCCCGGGCATCAGCTGCGCGACCTGATCCATTTGTTTATTGTCCCAGGCCTGCTTGATTTGCAAATAGCGCGTACGTTGCGCATCCAGCGAATCCGCCTGCGCCGTGCCTGCCACGATCGCCAGGCAAACGCCTGCCGCCCAAAACTGCCACCTGTCCGCCATGACCTTTCCCACGTTAACGCCTCTCTTTGTCCTGTGCTTACCATTAAAGCTCTAAACATGCTAACCAGGCCTGGCGACTCTCGCTATGCCGCATCGGCAAATTTACTTAACCTGACCTGTTTGAACGTCAGGTCAGTCAGCCTTCGTCAGGCCGTTTTGGCCAGCTAAAGGTTAATTTTGATCAACCCTCCCCGCGCGGCTTTCCTGCAGCATATCTTTTCTCGCCCGTATCAACTATATCGCCCTTTTGCCTGACCAGCGGTAAACAGCCATGTGCCACATTGAGCATATGTCACTGGCAGCAGATCTTTTATCCCTTCCTCGTAAGGAGGACCCGTGATGCAAAAATTAAAATCAGCGCCTGCCTGGTCTCGCTATGATGCGGCTGGCGTAATAAGAACAATGCACAGCCATGCATCGGGACTTTGTACAGAAGAAGCACAAGGGCATTGACAGGCATCGCCCCCGATACGCTGCCGCAACGTCAGCGGGTATCGCCGTCGCTCCCCTTATTGACTGCCCCGGTCTGCGTGCTGCTGGTCGCTTCGGTATTAACGACCGTCACCAGACGGTGGCTGGAAACGGGCACCATCGTGGTCATTATCCTGCTTCACCTGGTGGCCGACTGGCTGCAGCAAAATGAGGCGGACAAGTCCCCCTCCGGCAGACTCATAACGCACGGCCTGAGTGCCGTTCGCTGCGGCCCCGGCTTCTGTACGCTCCCGCACAGCCTCATAGTCTCCAGGCCCGCTTTTTTTGTTCCGTTGCTGCCAGACAGCTATCGGGTCATGTCGCGCGGCGAAATCGTGCAGCGCGGCCGGAGCGAAACGATGGAAGCGGACGGCGTACGCGAGCTGGTCACTAGTTAATGGTGACGCCTGAGCTAAAAGAGATCGCAGGCGGTGTTTTTTTTGCGGCGAGACTTAATATTTAGCGATTAATATATTGCCATCTCAATTATATCCACTGAACTTTCCGCAAGATTACTTTAAACATTATTCGCAGCGATAAATATACGCCAATCCCTAAAATACATCGCCACACCAATAATCCCCTATCTGTACAATCCTGTAATAACCCTCCTTTAATAGCGCTGTACCACCATCTCTAAAAAAGACCAGGATCTCTATTACCCTTTAGTCAATTGTTTATCAAACAATAATTATTTTTTCCGTGCAGAAAATTAACGGCATATTAATTAAGGTTAATTCACTTATAAATATTATCCGATCTTTTCATATCTTATTTTTGTAAAATTCATATAATCACCCACCTTGTTATTGATTTATTTTTTCCAATTATCCCTCATCGGAGGTATTTGCGTGGCTATTTTTCCTTTGACTACTGTACAGCAAGCCGTGTGGCTTGATCAGCTTTTGACCCCAGAAGCGCCCTGCTATAACGTGGGCGCGCTATGGCACATCGATACGGCATTTACCGCCGATCTATTACATGACGCCATCAGGAAAGTGATGGTGCAGCATGACGCGTTAAATATCATTCTCGAAGAAGATGAACACGGCATTAATCAGAAGACCGTCCATAAAAAAGCCCCTTCTCTTGAATACCACGATGTCAGTCAGGCGTCTCTGTCATTAGATGAAGCCAAAGCGTTTATTCGCCGCCAGTTTATTAAACCTTTTAAATTACATGGCGAACTGCTCTGGCGCAGCATAACGGTTAAAGTAAATGATCTTACAACGCTCTGGCTGTTCAGCACGCATCATATCATTGCCGACGGCACCTCAGTTTCGCTGTTAAGTAAAATGATTATGGCCCGTTATAAATCATTACAGGCGAAAGCGCCTTGTGCGCCCGTTATTTCTGCGGGCTATAGCGATTTTATTAGCCGCGACCAGCAATATCTTTGCTCCGAACGCTATAAGCACGATAGGACATATTGGATTAACCATTTTGCCGAGGCGCCCGCTTCACTGCTGGAGCGCCGTCAGGGCTTTCAGGAAAACAAAGCCTGGCCCAGTGCGCACGCGGTGCGGCGTATTACGGCGGCACGTTATCAACAGCTGGAAAACTTTGCACAGCAGCACGGCGGCTCCGCCATGCATTTTTTTAGCGCGCTTCTCGCCTGCTGGTTCGCTCGTCAGTGGCAGACCGACTCGCTTACCCTGGGCATGCCGGTACATAACCGCAGCGGCGCCCGCTATAAGCAAACCCCCGGCATGTTTTCATCGATGATCCCGGCCAGGCTGGCTATCGACGTTAGCCAGCCTTTTGCCCCCCTGATCAAACAGGTGGCTGACGAACTGCGTCGAAGCTATCGCCACCAGCGCTTTCCCATCGCCGAGCTGAATCGCCATCTGCGTCTCAGCCAGCAGGGTCGCCGCCAGCTGTTTGACCTGAGCTTTTCGCTGGAAACGTTTCCGACCGACATTGAGCTGAACGGCCTGCCGTTAAAAGTCGAGGCGATGCGCCATCACCATGAACAGATGCCGCTGGCCGTGTATTTACGGCATTACCATCCCGGCGACGACCCGCTGCTTGAGTGCAACGTCAATCTGGCGTGGTTTAGCGAGGAAGAAGCACAGCATATTGCCGATCGCCTGCTGCAAATGATGACGGCTATCCTGGACGGTCCTCAGGATCTGCCGGTGGCGCACCTGCCTTTGCTGCTGCCCGACGAGCAGAAAAATATTTTTCATCACTGGAACACTACGGAGCAGGACTGGTCTTTTCCCGAAGGTATCCACCGCTATTTTGAACAGCAGGTCGCTGACCGTCCCGACGCCATCGCGCTCTGCGGCCACAGCCAGGAAACCAGTTATCAATCGCTCAACCGCCAGGCTAATCAGCTGGCCTGGCATTTACGCAGGCAGGGCGTTAAGGTGGACGATCGCGTGGCGCTTTGCGCTGAGCGCAGTCTTGAGATGGTGGTCGCGCTGCTGGCGATACTGAAAGCAGGCGGCGCCTATGTACCGCTTGATCCTGACTACCCGCGAGAGCGTCTGGAACATATGCTTGAAGACTGCGGCGCCGTCGCACTGCTGGTTGACGACGTCGGTGAGAAAGCCCTGCGGGGGCTAGGATCGGTTCCCCGCCTGCATCTGCTGAACGATAAAATACACTGGCGGGAGGCGCCAACCGGCAACCTTTTCGCTGCCTGTGACAGCCCACAGCGCTCGCTGGCCTATGTTATTTATACTTCAGGCTCGACCGGTAAACCGAAAGGCGTAATGAATGAACACCTGGCCGTTATGAACAGGCTGAAATGGATGCAGCAGGCTTATCAGCTTCTGCCGACAGAGACGGTATTACAAAAAACACCGTTCAGTTTTGACGTCTCGGTCTGGGAGTTTTTCTGGCCGCTGATGACAGGTGCACGGTTAGCGCTGGCGAAACCTGGTGGTCACCGCGAGCCGGATTACCTCAGCGAGGTTATTCGGCAGTACCAGGTTACCACGCTGCATTTTGTCCCTTCCATGCTGCAACTTTTTTTACGCCATGGTGACATGAACCAGTGCGGCAGCCTTAAACGCATCGTTTGCAGCGGCGAGGCGTTGCCGCTGGCTACCGTGCAGCGCTGTCACCAGCTGCTGCCCCAGGCGGCTTTGCACAATCTTTACGGCCCGACGGAAGCGGCGGTGGATGTTTCTGCATGGCACTGCTCGCCTGCGGATCCGCGTCCGCTGATCCCCATCGGCAAACCCATTGCCAATACTCGCCTCTATATTCTTGACGCGCAGCTGCAACCCGTTCCGCCCGGTATCAGCGGCGAGCTGCATATTGGCGGTATCCAGGTTGCAAGAGGCTACCTCAATCGTCCTGAACTGAGCAGGGAACGGTTTATCGCCGATCCTTTCAGCACCTGCGGTGAAGGCCGGCTGTATAAAACCGGCGACCTGGCCCGCTGGCTGGACGACGGCAGCATCGACTATCTGGGGCGCAATGATTTTCAGG
>NZ_DALZCD010000271.1:0-5844 GCF_031978025.1 Erwinia sp. | reverse complement strand
CAGCTGCTGGGCAAGATTCATCGCCATATTGCCAGGGATAGCGAAGCCGATACCGATATTGCCGCCGGCCGAAGAGAGGATGGCGGTGTTAATGCCGATCAGCTCGCCGTTAAGGTTAACCAGCGCACCGCCAGAGTTACCGCGATTGATCGCCGCATCGGTTTGAATAAAGTTTTCCAATCCTTCCAGATTCAGCCCGCTGCGTCCCAGCGCCGACACGATGCCGGAGGTGGCCGTCTGGCCAAGGCCAAACGGGTTGCCGATAGCGACGGCAAAATCGCCGACCTTCAACTGGTCGGAGTCGGCAACTTTTATCTGAGTCAGGCCTTTTGCACCGCTGATCTGAATCAACGCGATATCGGTCTGTTCATCGTGCCCGATAAGCCTGGCATCATATTCCCGGCCGTCGCTTAACTGGACGCTGATTTTATCCGCACCGTTCACAACATGGTTGTTGGTCAGGACATAACCTTTTTCCGCATTGATCACCACGCCGGACGCCAGGCCTTCAAAAGGCTGGGTGCTGTCCTCGCCGTCCTGGCCTTCCTGACCGAAGAAACGTTTTAGCTGCTCAGGGACTTCCTGCGTTTTCGTCGGCTGCGTGCCTGCTACGTGAACACTGACTACCGCAGGCAGCACCTTTTCCAGCATCGGCGCCAGACTGGGCAGCGGCTGCCCCTGAATTTGCGCCGGTAGCGTGGCCTGCGCCGCCGGAGCTGAACCCATGCTGATACTCAGGGCTAATGCGCTCAACAGTAATGATTTCTTCATCGCTATAAGACTCGCAAAAAGTGGAGGAGAGCATCCGGGCCAAAACCAGGACACAAGGGTCAGAATAGTAAAAAGGGGCGATTAACGCCCCGGTATTAATCAGCGTGTGCGGTTTATTACTCTTTCGCCGTACGCTCGCCGCGCAGCAGGCCGGTAGCGCTGTCAGGGTAGTCACGAGGCATCTGCACCGGCACCTGGTCGTTATCCGCTTCCGATTCGGTCAGCTGATAAGCAAACGGATTTTTTTCGCCCGGCAGGTTGGGTAGCAGGTCATTAGAGCCTTTTGCCATGTGCTGATAAAGCTGACGGTAGTCGCGCGCCATGTTATCCAGCAGCTCGGCGCTCTGGGCAAAGTGGCTGGTCAGTTCTTCACGATAATCAGCCAGTTCGGCTTTGGTTTTTTCCAGTTCGTATTGCTGGCTGCGCTGCTCGCGCAGTTTCTTGTTGCCAAAACGCATCGCCAGCGCACCGATAATTACCCCTGCTACCAGGCCAATAAGCGCGTATTCCCAGGTCATAATAACTCCCGTGTTGTCTTCATCGTTCCGTAAGAACCTCTGGCCTTATGCCAGTCCGTTAATAGCCACTATAACCGCTAATCTCATGGAAGTGGAATCCTGCGGCTGCATCGCTTAGTGTAGAACGGCCTTTTTTTCGACAATCAATCACCTGACGCACTGAATAATTCAGGGAATGGGAATCTATGCAAACGAAGTCTCCTCTTGCGCTTTATCAGCAGGCGCTGGAAAACGGCGAATATCAACCTGATGATATTCAACGTGAAGCTGTTACCCGTCTGGATGGGATTTATCAGGCGCTGAGCCAGCATGCACCCGCCATCGCCACCCCCACAAAAGGGCTGTCTGGCTGGCTGAACAAGCTGGTGGGAAAAGGCAAAAACGAGCCGCAAGCACCCGTCCGTGGGCTTTATATGTGGGGAGGCGTCGGCCGGGGAAAGACCTGGCTGATGGATCTGTTTTTTCAGGCAATTCCTGGTGAGCGTAAACAGCGGCTGCACTTTCACCGCTTCATGTTACGCGTGCACGAAGAGCTGACCGGTTTGCAGGGCCAGAGCGATCCTTTACAAATTGTGGCGGATCGCTTTAAAAGCGAAACGGATTTGCTGTGTTTTGATGAGTTCTTCGTTTCCGATATTACTGACGCCATGCTATTGGGCACGCTGATGGAAGCGCTGTTCGCCAGAGGCATTACGCTGGTGGCCACGTCCAACATTCCGCCAGATAATCTGTATCGCAATGGCCTGCAGCGGGCACGCTTTCTGCCCGCCATCGAAATGATAAAAAAGCATTGTGACGTGATGAACGTGGATGCGGGTATCGACTATCGCCTGCGGACGCTGACATCAGCCCATTTGTGGATGATGCCCCTGAACGAGGCGACCACGAAAGAAATGGACCGCATGTTTGTCGCGCTGGGCGGAACCGATCGCAGTAATAAGCCCGTGCTGGAGATTAATCACCGCAAAATGCCGACATTAGGCGTGGCGGAGGGTGTGGTGGCGATGGATTTCCTGACGCTATGCGGAGAAGGGCGCAGCCAGCACGACTATATCGAGCTGTCGCGCCGCTTTCACAGCGTCCTGCTGTTTAACGTGCCGGTAATGATTTACAAAACAGAAGACCAGGCGCGACGTTTTTTAGCGCTGGTAGATGAGTTTTACGAACGGCATGTTAAGCTGGTCGTCTCGGCTGAGGCTACGCTGTACGAGATCTACCAGGGCGCGCGGCTGAAGTTCGAATATCAGCGCTGCGTTTCGCGGCTACAGGAAATGCAAAGCGAAGAGTATCTCCGGCTGCCGCACCTGCCATGAATCGTTAAATTTCCCGGCGTCGGGACGCATTTAATTGTAAAAAGGGGTCGCGCTTTGCGGGCGACTTCTCTATAATCTTGCGACCCCACGTTACAGCAAAGGTTTTTTTCCCAAAACTCTTTGTGTTCCAGTAACTCTATCCGAAGGGGTGGGCTTGCTGGTCGAGATGGTCGTGTGAGCCTCAACCGTTTATTCAAGCGTTTGGGATTTCACCAACGTGTAACTTAATTTGGGTAAGCTTTTAGATGAAAACTTTTACAGCTAAACCAGAATCCGTCCAACGTGACTGGTATGTTGTTGACGCAACGGGCAAAACTTTAGGTCGTTTAGCGACTGAGCTGGCTCGTCGTCTGCGCGGTAAGCATAAAGCGGAATATACTCCGCACGTAGATACCGGTGATTACATTATCGTTCTGAACGCTGACAAAGTTGCTGTTACTGGCAACAAGCGTACCGATAAGATTTACTATCATCACACTGGCCACATCGGTGGTATCAAGCAAGCGACCTTCGAAGAGATGATTGCTCGCCGTCCTGAGCGTGTGATTGAAATCGCGGTTAAAGGCATGCTGCCAAAGGGCCCGCTGGGCCGTGCTATGTACCGTAAACTGAAAGTTTACGCGGGCAACGAGCACAACCATGCGGCACAGCAACCGCAAGTTCTTGACATTTAATCGGGATTACAGGCAATGGCTGAGAATCAAAACTACGGCACTGGTCGCCGCAAAAGCTCTACCGCTCGCGTATTTATCAAGCCGGGCAGTGGTAACATCGTTATCAACCAGCGTTCTCTGGAACAGTACTTCGGTCGTGAAACTGCCCGCATGGTAGTTCGCCAGCCGCTGGAACTGCTGGACCTGGTCGGTAAATTCGATCTGTACGTCACCGTTAAAGGTGGTGGTATTTCTGGTCAGGCTGGTGCGATCCGTCACGGTATCACCCGCGCTCTGATGGAATATGACGAGTCACTGCGTGGCGAGCTGCGTAAAGCTGGCTTCGTTACCCGTGATGCCCGTCAGGTTGAACGTAAGAAAGTCGGTCTGCGTAAAGCACGTCGTCGTCCACAGTTCTCCAAGCGTTAATTTATTCTGCGTTTGCAGAATCGATTATCGAAAAACCCGGTGCCTGCACCGGGTTTTTTCTTGCCTGATTTTCGGGCTGGCTCGTAAAAACGCAACGGGCTCTGTCATTTTCCCGTCAAATCTGTATTCCTGCCCCACAAGCTGGCTAAAATCTGGTAAACTGGGTGACACTTTGTGCCTATTAGCTGAGCGGCTGAACAGACGAACCCTCGTCCGGGTTAGCCGGGGCAATTTAGCCGCCAGGTCGCCGTGTGGCGGGCTTGCGCAGTAATTTTCTGGATAAACTTGGAGGTTTACATGGCTGTCGCTGCCAACAAACGTTCGGTAATGACGCTGTTTTCTGGTCCGACTGACATTTTTAGCCATCAGGTGCGTATTGTGCTGGCGGAGAAGGGTGTCAGCGTAGAGATCGAGCAGGTAGAAATGGATAGCCTGCCGCAGGATCTGATTGACCTCAATCCGTACCGTACCGTTCCTACGTTAGTCGATCGTGAACTGACGCTGTATGAATCCCGCATCATCATGGAATACCTTGATGAGCGTTTCCCGCATCCGCCACTGATGCCTGTCTATCCGGTCGCACGTGGCGAAAGTCGCCTGATGATGCATCGCGTTGAGCAGGACTGGTACAGCCTGATGCGTAAAGTCGAAAACGGCACGGCGCAGGAAGCGGAAGCCGGACGCAAGCAGCTGCGCGAAGAGCTGCTGGCGATTGCGCCGCTGTTCGCCCGCACCCCTTTCTTTATGAGCGAAGAATTCAGCCTGGTAGATTGCTACCTGGCACCGCTGCTGTGGCGTCTGCCGCAGCTGGGCATTGAGTTGATCGGTGCCGGTTCGAAAGAGCTGAAAGGGTATATGACGCGCGTATTTGAACGTGATTCCTTCCTGGCTTCTCTGACGGAAGCTGAACGGGAAATGCGCCTGCATACGCGGGGCTGATATGGAAATGTCACAACTTACCGCCCGTCGTCCCTATCTGCTGCGAGCCTTTTACGAGTGGCTGCTGGACAATCAGTTGACGCCTCATCTGGTGGTAGATATCAATCTCCCCGGTGTGCTGGTGCCGCTGGAGTACGCGCGTGACGGTCAAATCGTACTGAATATCGCGCCCCGTGCCGTAGGCAATCTGGAGCTGGGGAATGATGAAGTCACGTTTAACGCGCGTTTCGGCGGCGTCCCGCGCCAGGTGTCGGTGCCGCTGGCTGCCGTAATGGCCATCTATGCGCGTGAAAACGGTGCTGGCACTATGTTTGAGCCTGAACCGGCCTATGAAGAGGCGGGTGAATACAGCCCGGCTACGGAGCAGGACGAGTCACCGGAAACGGTAATGTCGGTTATTGACGGCGATCGTCCTGATGACAGTGGTCAGGATGATGACGGCAATGACGAGCCGCCGCCGCCGCGTGGCGGGCGTCCTGCACTGCGCGTAGTGAAGTAAGCATAACAGCGAAACCGGTTCCCAACAGAGCCGGTTTTTTTATGCCTGCCAATCGCCTTATCCAAGGCCCCCCTCTCTTTTTATCTTGATAACGATCGCTTAATCAGGGGTTATTCAGATAATAAATCACGGTTTTTCCAACGTTCCGTTTCCTTGCTATATCCTGATGCTTCTTTGCCTGAGTAATTGATTCTGCTTGCCAGAAGAACAGATCAGGCCGCCAGAACACCCGTCAGGCCGGTACGGATGAAGGAACATAGCTGGATGGTATGGATAATTATTTTGCCGGGCATTGCGGTGTGGTCATTGGCGCGGGCAGCGTGGTAAGAACCGACGTTTCGGACTGTACCGTTGCGGCAGTCAACCCTGCGGGGGACGTCAGGTATATTGCGGAAGAACAAAGGGAGACGGCTGGCTGAGCAGCGCCCAGCCAGCCGGGACAATCAATAGACGTCACGCAGGTAACGTTTCTCTTTCTTCAGCTGATCGATGTAGTCCGCTGCGCGTTCTGCCGACAGGCCGCCAAACTGGGCAATAATTTCGTACAGGGCTTTATCCACATCTTTGGCCATGCGGGAGGCGTCGCCGCAGACGTAAAAACAGGCGCCTTCCTGTAGCCAGGCATACAGTTCCGCACCTTGTTCCATCATACGGTTTTGCACATAGATTTTTTTCGCCTGATCGCGCGAGAAGGCCAAATCCAGACGGTTTAGCACGCCTTT
>NZ_DALZCD010000270.1:0-5889 GCF_031978025.1 Erwinia sp. | reverse complement strand
CTTTACTGCTGACTGCTGTTTCATTTTTGACGCTAATTATTAGCAAGGAAAAAGGTCGTCATGCTGCTCATAGCCCTTCCGGGCAGAGCACGGCATCAGAATGGGACGTTCGCAGCCGCCCCGACAGAATTTCGGGGCAGCTTTGCTTTCAGCATGAAGGGGTAAGCGGTCTCTCCGGTACCGGTATTAATGAATAACCTGAGAAAGAAAAGCGCGGGTTCGCTCTGATTTTGGTGAAGAGAAAAATTCCTGTGGCGGTGCCTGTTCAACGATTTCACCGCGATCCATGAAGATCACGCGATCCGCTACGGTACGTGCAAAGCCCATCTCATGCGTGACGCACAACATCGTCATGCCATCCTCTGCCAACCCAATCATAGTATCCAGAACTTCTTTGACCATTTCCGGATCCAGTGCGGAAGTAGGCTCATCGAACAACATAATTTTAGGCTTCATACAAAGTGAACGGGCGATGGCTACACGCTGCTGCTGTCCGCCAGAAAGTTGGCCTGGAAACTTATGCGCATGTTCCGCAATGCGTACGCGTTCCAGATAGTGCATGGCCAGTGCTTCAGCTTCTTTCTTTGGCGTTTTGCGTACCCAAATCGGCGCGAGCGTACAGTTTTGCAAGACGCTCAAGTGCGGAAAAAGATTGAAGTGTTGAAATACCATGCCAACTTCTGTGCGCACACGCTCGATATTGCGTAAATCGTCGTTCAGATGGATACCGTCGACCACGATACGCCCCTGCTGATGTTCTTCCAGATGATTTATACAGCGAATAGTCGTCGATTTACCTGAACCAGAAGGGCCACAAAGTACGATACGTTCACGTGCTTTCACCTCTAAATTAATATTTTTTAGTACGTGAAACTGTCCGAACCATTTATTAACATTTTCCAGCGTAATCATCATCGCTTCATCCGATTGAATCAAAGAAGTAGTCATGGTGAGCCTCAGTGCGGGGTTCGCCCGGTGTGAAAACGCCTTTCCAGATACTGGCTATAGCGCGACATGCTAAAACAGAAGAGCCAGTAAACCAGCGCGGCAAAAACGTATCCTTCGGTCGACATACCAAGCCAGGCGGGGTCGACCGTTGCCTGCTGTACGCTGCTGAAGAGATCGAAAAGCCCGATGATAATGACCAGGCTGGTATCTTTAAAAAGCGCGATGATCGTATTGACGAGGCCGGGGATCACCATTTTCAAAGCCTGCGGCAGAATAACCAGCCCCTGTGTTTTCCAGTAGCCCAGCGCCAGTGATTCAGCAGCTTCGTATTGCCCTTTAGGCAGTGCCTGTAACCCGCCACGTACGACTTCCGCCACATAAGCTGACTGAAACAGGATGACGCCAACCAGCGCACGGATTAGCTTGTCGATGCTGCTTCCTTCCGCCATAAACAGCGGCAGCATGACTGAGGACATAAACAGGACCGTAATCAACGGAACGCCACGCCAGAACTCGATAAAGATAATCGACAGATAACGCACCACTGGCATCGTGGAACGACGCCCAAGTGCCAGTAAGATACCAAGCGGCAATGCACCGGCAATCCCTACAGAGGCGATGATCAGCGTCAGCGTCAGGCCACCCCACTGGCGCGTTTCAACGCGTTCAAGCCCAAAAAAGCCGCCATAGAGGAGGAACCACACGGCTATTGGATAAACAATGGCCCATATGACGATATAGCTCCCCCGGCGTGGCAGAGACTTTATAAACATAGGGGTAATGCTGAGCAGGCCGATGACCAGTGCCAAATTAATACGCCAGCGCAGCTCATGAGGATAAAGTCCGTACATAAATTGGCCAAATCGCGCATGGATGAACACCCAGCATGCACCTTCTTTGGTACAGTCTGCGCGGGTCGTACCGATCCAGTTGGCCTGAAAAATCAGCCAGTTCAGGGCAGGCGGGATAATGCTCCAGATCATCCACAGGCAAAACAGCGTCAGCAGCGAGTTGCTCCAGCTTGAAAAGAGGTTTTTTCTGGCCCATCTTACGATACGTGTAAAAGAGCTTATCGGCACAGACCGCGTATCATGCGTAGCTAAAGTCATAGTTATTCCGTCTCTTAACGCTCAATCAGCCGTATTTTGCGGTTATAGATATTCATCAACAGCGAAATTAGCAGGCTGATTATGAGGTAAACGCCCATCGTGATCGCGATAGTCTCGATAGCCTGTCCCGTTTGGTTTAAGACCGTTCCCGCAAACAGTGACACCATATCCGGATAGCCAATCGCCGCCGCCAGTGAAGAGTTCTTAACAATATTCAGATACTGACTGGTCAATGGCGGGATAATAACGCGCATCGCCTGAGGGATAATGACCTGACGCAGCGTGACCGGATGAGGCAGGCCAAGTGAACGAGCTGCCTCGTTCTGCCCGTGCGGCACGGACTGGATGCCGGCGCGGATCACCTCAGCAATAAATGAAGATGTATAAATTGAGAGTGCCAGCGTTAGCGCCGCCAGCTCAGGGATCAGCGCAAAACCGCCGCGGAAATTGAACCCGCGCAGTATGGGGACATTCCAATGCATTGCTGCACCGAAAGCCATATGAGCAAGCAATGGCAACATAACAAATATAACCAGCATCCCAGGCCAGCTGCGTCTTAGCTGGCCAGTTTTTAACTGGTAGCTACGGTTATAGCGGAATAGCGCCACACTTCCTGCCGTGGCAAGCAACAGGGCAATAATAAATGGCCATGTGCCGGCAGCGTATTCTGGCCAGGGAATATAAAGGCCACGATTACTGACAAAAGCCAGATCGAAGGCGTTCATTGCCTGACGCGGTCCTGGCAGATTACGCAAGACGGCAAAGTACCAGAAGAAGATTTGCAGCAGCGGGGGAATATTACGGAAGGTTTCAATATAGAGGGTTGAAAGCTTGCGCAGTAGCCAGTTATCCGACAGACGAGCAAGGCCGATACAAAAGCCCAGCACAGAGGCAAAGACAATACAGAGCGCGGAGACCAGCAGTGTATTAGTCAGGCCAACCAGAAATACGCGGGCGTAGGTATCACCTTCGCTGTAATCAATAAGATGTTGAACGATACCGAAGGCCGCACTGCGCTCCAGGAAGCCAAAACCAGAGGTGATGCCACGGCTGGCCAGATTAATTAGCGTATTGTGGATTAAATAGCCTGCTACAGTCAGTACCAGCACCACGGCGATAAGCTGGTACAGCCAGGCTCGCACCGCAGGATTGCTAAAGGAGATATCCTTTTTTACGAACGGGCGTTGAGACATGTTGAAACCTCAGTCACGGGCATTCTGACAAAGGCGCCGATCGGCGCCCTGTTGCTGCGGGGAATCAACGTACCGGTGGCGCGTACTGAATGCCGCCTTTGTTCCACAGCGCATTCTGACCACGAGCGATTTTCAACTGGCTGTCTTTACCGACGTTACGGTCGAAGACTTCCTGATAGTTACCGACCTGCTTAATAATGTTAAAAGCCCATTTGTTATTGAGTTTCAGATCTTTACCAAAATCCCCCTCGGATCCCAGCAGGTGTGCCATATCCGGCGTGGACGGGCTGGCAGACATTTGGTCAACATTCTTCGAAGTGATGCCCATTTCTTCCGCGTTCAGCATGGCAAACAGTGACCATTTAACAATGGTGTACCAGTCATCATCACCACGACGAACCACCGGGCCTAAAGGCTCTTTAGAGATCACTTCCGGCAACACGATAAAGTCGTCTGGCTTGCCTAATTTAATGCGCAGGGCATACAACTGCGATTGATCCGAGGCCAGGGTATCGCAGCGGCCGGTATCCAGCGCTTTTGCCGATTCGTCAGAGCGATCAAAAGTAACAGGGGTGTACTGCATTTTATTCGCTTTAAAATAGTCGGCGACGTTCAGTTCTGTATCGGTTCCTGCCTGGATACAAACCGTTGCGCCATCCAGCTCTTTAGCGCTTTTAAGGCCTGCTTTCTGGTGAGTCAAAAAGCCAATGCCGTCATAGTAATTTACCCCGGCAAAGATAAAGCCCATGCCGCCATCACGGGAAGAGGTCCAGGTAGTATTGCGTGACAGAATATCCACTTCGCCAGATTGCAGTGCTGTAAAACGCTCCTTAGCGGTTAACGGGGTGTATTTTACTTTTGTTGCATCACCAAACACGGCTGCTGCCGCTGCACGACAAACATCGACATCAATGCCGCTGAATTTGCCGCTGGCATCCGCAAACGAGAAGCCCGGAAGGCCATCACTGATCCCGCACTGCACAAAACCTTTCTTTTTAATCGCATCCAGGGTGGCACCGGCGTGGGCCTGATTGGCAACTGCAAACAGCGCTGCAGCGGCCACTAAAGTGGAAACCATCATTTTTTTCATAAAGCGTCCTGTGTGGCGTAAGCGGTTTGTTATGTTTTAGTGCACGCTGCGGTGCACTTTTCCTGTCTGTGGCAAGAGCCATTCACGACACTGCAAAGGGAATGCCAGATTTGCAGCATCCTGAATTTGGTGGAAAGGTTTGTTAATAATCGGAAGCGTACAGAAAATTTGCCTAATATTGCGCACCAAACCGAAGCAAAAGCCGCGCTGCTGGTCACAAATGGTGCAAAATTTTTTCACAAAAACAGGCAGTGTGAGCAAAGGCGCACTTATCGCGGCAGAAGGCAGGGGCAGAAAGCAGAAAGCAGAAAGTAGAAGGCAGAAAGCAGAAAACAGAAAGCAGAAAGCAGAAAGCAGGAGCAGGAAGGCGAGAAGGCAGTAACAGCAAAAAGGCAGGGAAAGAGACGGGCAGGCAGTAAAAAGCAAAGCCCGGGGCCGAGAAAAAAACAGAAATCACGAAACCTGAAGTGAAAAGCAAGGAGTCGGCAGGCGAAAAGGGGGAGACGTAAGAGTCAGCAACAAGGAGGCAGGGAGAAGAAAAAACACAGCATGGAGCAGGGAGGAAAGAGCAGCAAGAGGGATGTGAACAAGAGCAAAAGGCAGCAGGCAAGAACAGCAACAGACATGATCTGCCAGAAAGCAGACAAAAAAAACCAGCCGCGCCGGGCTGGTCTTATTAGCGTGAAAACGGCCTCAGTACAGAGGCTGCGCACCGTCAGGACGCGTCTTAAAACGTCTGTGCAGCCACATATACTGTTCAGGCGCCCGCATAATTTCAGTCTCAATCACTTTATTCATATAGGCGGCGGCCTGCTGTTCGTCCGCGATCGGATAATCTTTCAATTCAGGCTGGATCACCAGTTCATAACCGCTACCGTCATCATTACGAATCAGTACAACGGTGATCATGGCTGGCTTAGCCATGCGTGCTAACATCCAGGTGCCGCTGGTGGTGGCAGCCTGCGGGACGGCAAACAGCGGTGCGAACACGCTGCCTTTAGGGCCGTAATCCTGATCGGGCGCAAACCAGACGGCTTCACCCTGTTTCAGCGCCTGCACCATGCCACGCAGGTCGCGACGGTTAATCATCGCCTTATTGGAACGCATCCGGCCTTTGGTCTGTACCCATTCCATCAGCTTATTGTTGTGCGGGCGATACATGGCCATCATTGGCTGGCACAGGCCCATGGCCCTGCCGCCCAGTTCCAGCGACATAAAATGCACGCCGATAATGAGCGCGCCGCGTCCTTCTTGTTGCGCTGCCTGCAAATTGTGCAGGCCATTAACGGTAAACCAACGCTTCACCCGACGGTCGGACCAGAACCAGGCCATACCCGTTTCCAACAGCCCCATTCCTAATGACTCGAAATTGCGCACGATGCTTTGCTCAATCTGCGCTTCCGGCATATCCGGGAAACAAAGTTCAAGGTTACGACGTGTAATGCGAATACGGCGCTTCAAAAAGCGCATTGAAGTACGGCCCATCCATGTTCCCAGCTTCTGCAAAAACGGGAACGGCAGCTGAACAAGTAAAAAAAGCAGTCCCAGT